>CAYMXZ010000252.1:0-5036 GCA_964394475.1 uncultured Caldithrix sp.
CCACTGCATAACCCACTGAAAAGGTGGAATTAAGATGAGAGAATGTTACCAGTCGAAAATCGATCTGAGCGCCCACATTTGCGGCATTTTCCCGGTACTGATCATTGTCGAGATTGGTGATGAGTCCACTGCCAAAAAAAGCCAATCGAGCCCAGCGCAGGTAAAAACTGGGAATTCCCCAGCGCCTGAAACGAAGTGGAGGAATAATCCATTCCAGCATTCCCCTGGCAAAGTTTGTCCCTCCAATGGCATTCAATTCCACCCCCGGGAAACTATAGTATTCACGGTAACGATTAACAGACTGATAATCGATCCAATTGTTACCAAACCCCCCGAAGTAAAAATTAGCCAACGTCTCCTGGCGTTTTCCCCATCCATAACCTGCTGCCGTCCTGAACCATAACGAGGAATGATTAACTGGTAGCAGGTATCCATAAGCCAGCGTGCCATAGAGACGGGGAATAATTTCTCCAGGTACATAATTAGCATTTCCAGCCAACTGCCATTTCCAACCCTGCTCTTCTTCTACTGCGCCCAGGGATCTTAGTAAAAATGAATAATTCAATTCGGCATTGAGTGAGAGAAAGCGGTTATAGTAAACTTCAATATTCTGATAGCGAGGTAATCTTTCCATTCCCTGAAAACCAGCCAGGTCAATGGTAAAGTCCAGGGTTTTGGGTCTGTCATTGATCAGGAAATGATCGTAGTGGATTCCCGCTCCGTTTCCTTTACGACTGGTTTTGGTGGGTCCAAACAAATCATAAAAATCGGCTTGATTATGACTCAGCCAGAATTTCCATGGCCAGTAATGATATTTTATCATCCCATGAAATACTTCAACTTCGTTTTGACGATTTCCCGGTGAATAAGAGAGGGCCATTTCAATATTATGAAAGAGCAAGGGATCCATCAAATTAAAATGATAACCAAAGGAGACATACGATTTATACCCTTCCGCCACTGGATAGGCGGAAGCTAGTTTGATGTTTTTTAATGGCCGGTAATTCCCATGGTAAGTAATGAGCGAATCGATATTGATGGAAGCCGGAGAATCGGCTATCCATTCTTTAACTATCGGATGTTTGTTGACCACCGCCTGTCCCAGGTATTTGACGGCGCTGACATCCTGTAATGGTTCTGCCCGGATAAGCACCGGCTCGAATCCTTTTCCGCTATATCGGAAAACAATCAGGCTGTCCGGGCTGATCGGCACGGGTCTAAAAAAACCAGTTTCGCAATTAGTGACAATGTCCATCTGTTCTTTCACCAGGTCATAGCGCCAGATATTGGAAACTCCTGTATAATAAGAACTGCCAAATAGATATTTCCCGTCCTTCGAGAAAACAAAATTTTCCGGCGAATTGTCAACAAACTCATACAAAATTTTGAAATCAGATACTCCCTTTAACAAACTATCAATCTCGAATAATATTAATTTCTGGCGGCCGGAAATCTCTATGAAAGATGCGGATAAAGATTTCCCATCGGGTGAAATATCCAGATCGAAGATATCCTGGCCATAAGGCAAGGAAAGAATATTTATCCAGCCTTTATAGGGAGAGGGAATGCAGACTAAGGTTGATAGCCCATTATGATGCTGGACGCCCCAGATAGATTGATCGATGGGATGGCAGACCAGATCACCAGTGCGGAAATCTTTCAGGAGCATTCTGGATTTTCGAGTTTGAATGTCCACTTCATTTAGATCACGCCAGCCGCGACTGTTCTGGGTGGTATAAAATAATTTACTGGTATGTCGGTCAAAGGCCAGGAAAGTCACATAGTACATTGCCGGAGAGGGCACAATACAAATCTTTTTAATTTTGCCGTCTCGCACGTCTATTTCAGCGATCTGTGCCAGTTGTCCGGGATAATTTATTGCCGTGTACAATCGCTGAGAGCTGGAATCATAATATGATCGCGAGACCGAGCCCAGGATTTGTTCTCCTATTTTTCGGTAAGGGGTGGTGGGATAGTTATTAATCAATTTCAGATTTCCTTGCTGCCATTGATATTCCCATTTTATCCAATTTGCCCAGCCTTGATCGATGCTCAGATCAAATATTTTTTTAAACTGTAATTCATAATATCGTTTGCTTTCTGGTGTGCGATTAAACCAATTGACTACCTGCTGTGGACTATAATGGTAACTCAAGTAGCTAATGAATCGAGTCCCATAGAGATAGGAATTGGCCCCTATTTGAAAATCAATAGTAGTACCTTCAGACTCCAATCCAACTAAATCATAGAAATAACTGCTATCCCGCACCATAGAACGAAAAACCATTTCATCATATCCTCCCAGTACTCTTCCTAATCCGCCGGCCATCCAGGTTTCAAGAAAAACGGCGATTCCCTCATGATACCAGCGGGGACAATACCAGCGAGGATTGGTCAGATAACTATAGAACATGGTGAGTGGCATTTCGGCAACCGGTATGACTTTTCCGAATGTCAGTAAACGGTAAAAGCGATCGGAGCCAGTGGCTTTATCGATAGTCACCAGATGGGCCAATTCATGATGCATTAGCCAGTTCATGCGCTCGTTGGTGGGCTGGGTTTCATAGACATAATCAAAAGGTTCCAGGCCGATGTTGAGGAAGTTCCAGGGCATGGTAGAAGTCCCACCATGACCATAGTCATTAAGATCCTGCAGTAGCAATGTAATCTTTTCTTTAGAGCGATATCCAAATAATCGCTGGTGAAAGCGGAATGAATTCTCAAAACAACGCGCCATATGAGGAACCAGATACTGGTGTTCTTTATCATAATAAACCAACTGCAGGTTAGCGGTTTCCAGACTATAGAACTGAGCATGATTATGGGATGAAAAATAAAATAGATGTGTCAGAAAGCCGGCGAAGATAAAAATCTTTAAATGGATAGTTTTGATTTTTTTCATGGGGTCGAATGCCGGAGTAATTTTAAAATAATCGCCATAAAAAGAATAAGGAAGGGAACGGAGATATGGAGTCTGTTCCCTTCAGTACTTTTCGCTAGAATGGATTGTAGACTAATCCATTCTTATTACTCTGCGAATCTGGCTTCAAGTTTTTTCCTATTTTCCATTGACAGGGTATTGAGAATCGATGCCCGGCCCTCTACGGATAGGGTGTTAAGGATTTTAGCTCTATTTTCCGTAGCAATCCGAGCCAGGGCCATCTCACGGTCATCAACAGACATTTTTGACCATGCTGCCGAGCGAGCATCCACTCCCAGTCGATCAAATAATGACGCTCGCTGAGCAACGGCTAATCGTCCTAACATTGCCGCTTTATCTTCCACAGTGGTTCGGGCCCAGGCTTTTGCCCGGTCAGGAGCAGACAGCCGGGCGTACAGGGCAGCGCGGTCTTCAACAGCGAGATTGTTCATGGCCGATGCACGATCAGCAACGGCTAACTTTGCCCAGATTGCCGCCCGATCTTCAGCCGATATTCTAGCAAATGCTAATGCCCGATCTTCTACTCCCAGCTTATTATAAATTGCCTCGCGAGCATCAATCGCCAGTTTATCATTGAAAAGTGCATCCCGATCCGCGGCTGATAATTTTGCCAGAACCGCTTCCTTATTTTCGGCTTTCAGTCTATTTAAAGCCGCGATCCGATCATTAAAAACTAATTTGTCGAAGGCTGACGCTTTTGCGTTCATGGACAATCTGGCTAAGAGCGCATCGCGATTTTCCAGCGACATGCTTTGAAAGAGGGCATCCTTATCAGCGGCTGTTAATCGCGAAAATATTGCGGCCATATCTTCAGGAGCCAATTTGGCCAATACCGCATCACGGTCTTCTACTGATAGATGATCGATTGCTACCGCCCTGGCGTCTACGGCCAGTTTGTCCCACATTTGTGCTCTGTCTTCAATGCTTAATTTGTCGAAAAATATCTGGCGATCTGCGGCTGACATTTTATTCCAGACCGCTACCCGATTTTCCAGAGACATCATATCAAACAGCTGCGCTTTTTCGACATCACTCAGACTGCTTAATTGATTTCCAAGGATGACGTCTTTTTCGCTGATCTGTTCGGCTCGGTATTTCTCCACTCCACCAACTGTGCCGGTTACTTCACTTTCCTGCGGCCAGGGGAATAGAAAAGCCAGATAAAGAATAACACACACCACTAATGCACTGCCGGTCAGCAGCCAGTAAAGTCGCTGCCGGGATTTAGGTTTATTTTCCATAACTACCTCCTTTTGGGTTTTCATTCATTTTACTCTAAGTACAATTTGAAAAGAAAAAAGTTGGTCAATACTTTGTTAGAATATTCCATTTCACTTCTTATTCTCCACACTCTCCACGACAAATTCTTCAGTGAAGACTATTTTTTCTGACTGCACCAGATTCAGAGTAATCGGAGAGGGATCGGCTGATAATTTATGAAATAAAATGAGTCCATGACCTTGCCGGTCAACAATAAGCTTTATTATACTGAGTTGGTTTTCTAATACGGTTGTTCCCCATTCAATTGGTCGCCAACCGGCGAAAGACATTAGTTGTTCATTAAAAATAAAATGAATTTCACTAACCTGATCGCTCTGAAGATTCAATTCAAACCAAAACATATCTCTGTAAGAATTCAGTATGAACGAGCCATGCAACCCTTCCCGGTCGATGGTGAACTTTTTTATAGTTTCGAAGTTTTTATCATCAATTCCAATAGTTCCATACAGCTCTGAAATGGGAATCTGTTGGGTAGAAAGTGGACCGCCAGTGAGAAGCAGGGAAATTGCAATACCAATTATAATACCAGCTGCTGTTGCATAAGCGAATCGGATTTTTGGTGTCCATAACCAACCGATGAAACGGGAAATCCAATCCGCCTCTTCGGCTCTGTAAGCATAACGACTAAAATCGATGGCATTGATGATCTTCTTTTTCAGGTTGGGTGAGGGTTCCAGGGGGGTGACCTGGCTAAGTAATTCGGTGGTTTGTTTTAATTCTTGTTGAAATCGGCGCAACTCTGGATCTTTTTCTAAGGCGTGCTCAAGTTCCTGCTTTTCTGAAGGCGTAATTATCCTATCTATCTCCTTATGGA
>CAYMXZ010000253.1:0-5030 GCA_964394475.1 uncultured Caldithrix sp.
CGCTGATTGTTTCCATAAACATACTCAGCCACCAGATTTCCCAATCCATCATATTCGGCAATCACATTTCCCTCTCCGTCACGAACATAATATATTTCATTCTCCACCGGAATGCCAGAAATTTTTAGATTATCAAACCGCGCCCCGACTCCCAGAATATCCAAACCAAAATAGCCGGAGCGATAGGTATCATCGGTGGCATTGAGATAAAGATTCCCATCTACATAGACTTTGATGGTACTTCCCTGAGCCCTGATTTTTACTGAATGAAAATTGGCCAGAGTTTTACCGGTCTGCACACTGACAATAATTCCGGAAGGTTTGTATAAACAGATTTCCCCATTATAACGGTAGTACAGCAGATAGCCGCTCTGGTTGTACCAGTCATTATGATGATCCTTCCGGAAGGCAAAACCAGCCCAGTAATTATCCGCCAATCGCCCATCAGCTTTCAGATCAAATTGTACCTCAAAGTTCTCATAGACCAGATCCGGATGGGAACACTGACCGCTGCTGGCGCTGCTCCAGTTAGACCAGAATAGATTGCCAGAGGAAATCGTCCAGTATGAACCGGTACTGTACCAGTCCACCGGCATCCCATCGTGAATATTCCCATCGTCAAAATTTTCATAGAAAACGGTTGGCGCTGCCGCGTTACCATTGGCCCTCCCCAGGTCCTGTCCATCAAGCTTAATCTCATCACAATAAAAAGTATAAGTCTGTGGACCGGTGGTGTTGGGATCATCATTGGTCATAAAAAATACTTTTTTAATAATTTTACCCTGTAAACTGATAAGCGGCAGCACCCGGTGGTACCACTGATTAACATAAAAAGAATTTAAATCAGTTTTCCAATTATTGGACAATCCATTCTGATCAAGATAGGTTAAATCCCAGGAATAGTAATATTGAGCGCTGGCTGGATCAAAATAGTAAAACTGCACGGAAGCTCTCATATTAGAGCTTTGTGCGGCCCGAATATCGTACTCTAGATAACTTCCTGCCGTAACCACTATTTGTAATTCATCGGCAATCACAATCTTTTCATTGGTATAGTGGTCTCCGCTTCCCGCCGCGGTATTCACCTGGACGCAATACATGCTGTTACCACCAGTGGGAACCACACCATTGATGGCAGACGTCACCTGCAAATTCCATTCGCTAATATTAAAACCGGTACCCGACGTTGTGACACCTTCCGACTTTTTAACCCTTCTCCCTTCGCTATCGTATAAGTAACGTTCGGTGGCCAAACCGCTCACATCCATTAACTGATTCTTATGGTCGTATTTTAAATTCAGGAATCCATCGCCTACAATATTGCCGTTGCGGTCATAGGAAAAATTTCTGTTACCAACCTGATGCAATCGATTCGGACGATCCAGATAATAGAAATAATTAGCAGTGGTAGCATCTACTTTTTTAGTGAGAATATTGCCATTGGCATCGTAAGAAAACTCCTGATCGCTGTGAATGTTGCTCAATGCCTTCTTCAACTGATAAACGGAATCATATGTATAGGAAATCTGATCGGTCTCAGAAAGATTGCTGTACTGTTGATTGATAATATTGCCCGCCAGATCAAAGGTATAATCCACTTTAAATGGCTGATTATTACCTGAATCCCGAAAATCGATGTGGTTCACCCAATCCCGGATGGTATAATCATAATTTCCTCTAATGACATCTTTCCCCAGATAAACTGAATCGATAACAGCAGAAGGAGTATAAGTATATTCCACTAGATCATTTAGCGTGTAATTGATGACCAATTTCGGATGTTTAGAAGCATCGGAATAATTTGAGGAATAAATCCATTTCTCATCGGCATTGGAATAATCATTTTCATTAGCTGCCCATAAAATGATCCCATAATTGGGACTACTCTCCTCATACCATCGTTGTACCAATTGAGTGATATTGTATTCCATCCAGCAGGGGTAACCGCTGGTTCCCCAAACCAGCATATCTTCTGATTCACGACGAGCATCGAGATCATTAAAACCAACTCCGTTGCTAACCCAATTAACGCCGGTTTTTGCTTCATACCAATCCGCCTGTGATTCGTTCCAGTCTTTTAAAACCTGATGAAGGAAAATGGGTCGAGCCACATAGATCCCATTGCTCGCTTTCCAGCTGGTATACCAGTACAACCGGCATTTGGCAGAAACAATTCTGGCATTATCTGGCAAAGAAGATGGAGAAAAGTTGAATTTAAGAAGTGATCGTTTCCAATTATAATTTGAACCTCTCCCAACTCTAATATTTGTGAAGGTATGAAAGCTACTGCCGCTATTGGACTCAATCCAAGTATCATTCGTGGGTGAGTAGACAATCAGCTGAGGATCAAACACAATGGAACCTGCTGGCTGAGCTTTTATCCAATTTAATGGCACCATACTAATCATGAAGTCACCTTCGCTGGTGCTGTACAATTTGCGAACAATCGGCTGGGAATGAGTGGCACAGGCTACAGAATCCTGATAAAGAGCACTCACCGCAAAATCTTCGGCAAAATAAAACTGCGATTTGCCGGTTGTGGTGTGAAAATTTACCAATTGCGAACCATGATGATTCCAGACCAACCGGGAGTTAGAAGACGATAGCGGATATCTGACAGGCTGTCCATTAACCGACACCCTCATCGAGCTATCCATTTCGACTTGTGTGAGAAATCCCACATAAATATTTTGAGTTCCCAGACCCATCGAGCCTGGTAATGGTAGAGAGTTGCGGGCCGATTGGCTGAAGATGATCTCTTCCTTAAATTTGACCTGACCATAGGTATATTGCACAGTAACGCCAGGAAAAATATTTTCCAGACGGAGAGTATTTCCATTGACGACCGGCATTACCCTTCGAACCTTATTCAAAATGAGCTGTCGACCCGTAGTTGCATTATAAAAAATGATCCCCCGCAGGCGAAATCGAATGAAATCACCTCCGGCAGGTTGATAGCTAAATACCAATTCATCCGCTGCTACTTTTTCCAGACAAACCGTATACAATCCTTTTTTCACCTCATAGAGATAACGAGGATCCTGGGCAGGAACAAAATGCGGATCAATCTCCTGAAACTCGCCACGTGCATCGCGATAGTGAACATATCCAGCGCTGATTTCAGTGGTGTAACTACCATCGGCATTGACAAATGTTTTAGAATGATAATCCCGCCAGGAAACAATTTCCACCCGCTGCTCACCACAAGCCCACTGCTTGTGCAGCAATAAAATGATCAGGACCAACCAGATATTGTTATGTGCTTTCATATTTTCCCAACCCCTGCTCATAATTTTTATCGTTGATTGATTTAAAATGTGAATCGAATTTTTCGCAATAAATTTCGTTTATTGTAATCACGTTGAACTATCGTTCCCGAGGGATAATTGGTTTGAATCAGATTTCCCTGTCGGTCATATACAAAGCAAATTCTTTTTTCTTCCAGACCTTTTATCAGAATACGTTTTTCTATCATTTGCCCCATTCTATTATAGCGGTAGCGGGTAGAAATCTCGGGTTGACTATCGCCATTACTATTGACCTCCGATTTGGTCAGTTTACCCATACAATAATTTTCTCCACTGCCTATATAATCCAGATCGTAATAGTTTCTTACCTTCCAATGGGAAGTGGTATTCGAAGGCCAGAAGGGATTCTCGTAATTGGCGGGATTATTAAAAGCAGAGCTATCCGTCCAAATCCCTTCTTCTACTAAACGATCCAGGGCATCATATTTGTAATAAACAAAAGAACTTAGTGAATCTTGATTCGCATCCTTTTTAAAGCGCAAATTCCCATTCCCGTCGTATTTGTAGCGAATCTGACCTTCATCGCTATTGTTTTTACGAACCAATTTATCGAGAGTGTTGTAGTGATATTTTATGATGCAATTTTCAGGGTTCACTCCAGCCGGAGGATCGAAATACAAAGGAGGATAAACTTCTGTAATATTCCCCCGTGCATCATATTTAAAATAGGTTTTTAATGATTGAGTGGGTGAAGTGAAACGTTCTTCCAGCACTTTTTGGCCAAATTCATCCAAATATTGTTTGGTCTTATTCCCATTTTCGTCAATAGTTTGGCTAACCAACCAGATTACTGAATCAGTGGGTTGGTATAAACCAGGTAATAAAGTGCTGGCCGGGATATAATCATAGGCGTAGAGATGGTGAGTCTGGTCCAGGTGTATGACTTCCTTCAAATTAGCAGTAAAGAAGTCCCAGTAGTAATTGTGAGTATAGGCGGGAGAATGGTTTTTATAATTGGTATCAAAGGAGGGTTGAGCAATCGCAGCTCGTTGATAATTTTTATAGGATTTGATTTCTCGATCCAACAAATCCACATCGGTCGCTGCATAAAAATCCATTACCCCGTCATTCGTTTGATCGGAAATTACTTGCTGGATTCTCTGACCTCGTCCATCATAAAACTCAAATGAATCCGATTTATCATTGCCATTGAAAAATTTACGCGTGTGGATATAGTTGGGATAATTTTTATCAAATTGACCCGTGGGACTCCATTGGGAAGAGTATTGATAGGCATAGGTAAAAGTCGTATCCTGTTCTGGATTCAGGACAGCACTAAGTCTACCAAAATTATCATAGAAAAAAGAGAGGGAATTATTATTTTCATCTACAATTTGCGTTACTTCTCTGAAACGGGAATGATAATCAAACTGTTTACTCCAATAACCATTTTGTTGAATAGCGGTCAGGTAATCCCGGCCAAAATAATTGGACGAAAATGTGGTATCCATATTATTGGAATTATCACCATAAAATAGCCGTAATTGATTTCCATTGCCATCTTCAAAAAGAATGGGCTTACCATAGCGATATTTCACTATTTCAAATTTCTTTTTCCATAATGGATCAGGGAGGATCAAACCATTCCAGCTGTTAAAAGCAGGTAATTGGCAAAGCGGTTCTTCGCTGGAAAGTTGATAGATTTTTTTAACTTTCCAGGTTGAGTCAATCGATAGATTTCCCGTCCCCACCCAACAGGGCACTTTGCCATAGGTTATACAT
>CAYMXZ010000254.1:0-5014 GCA_964394475.1 uncultured Caldithrix sp.
GTTCGTGTGATGAAGATGTACTACTTATTTTTCCTCCCGAACAATGAACCCAGCAATCCACCCAGGATATTTCTGGAAGTCGTACTCGTTCCGCTTTGTTTAGACAAGAATCCAACTACATCGTCCAGGATACTTCCATCTCCATCTCGATCCAGCAAGCTGGCGACACCATTTATTCCTGCTGAGCTGCTGTCTCGGGTTTTAGAAAGAAAACCGAGAATGACTGGAGCAATCATTGGGATAAAACGTGAAATGACACCGGGATTTAACTTTAACTGACTGGCTAATGTGTTTACTATTTGGTTACCTGAGCCACCCAGCAATCCACCCAAATCTGGATCTGGAGTAAGATTTTTTGCCTGAGCGGAAAATAATGATCCCAGATTATTTAATACTCCTGGATCACCATATTTATTTAAAATATGATCGACACGCGCTGCACCACCATGCTGTTCCATCTGACGTTTTAGACCACCCAGTATGAGTGGCGTAACTTTCATGATCAACTGGCTGGTTGTATCTTTGTTAATTCCCAGATTTGCAGAAATCTGATTGGTCAACGTTGGTCCTAATGCTTTCATGAATTCATTGACGATATTAGCCATTATTTATCCTCTTTTCGTTTAGAAGTATTATCAAAATTGTGATTTTCTTTATAATTGAATGATCCGCTGATCAAGATTATTTTTTTATTCGTGGTACACGTATGACCTGACCGGGATAGATAAGATCCGGGTTCTTAATAATCTCACGATTGGCCTCGAACAGCACCGGATATTTCATCGGATCTCCATAATATTGTCGAGCGATTTTAGATAAGGAATCACCTCGTTTAATCGTATAGAAATCATACTGTTCCTGGGCTGGTGGAGCCGTGAGCTGGCTATCGTCAACCCGCGCGACACCCTTAATATTTCCTGCCAATAGAATGGCTTTTTCTTTCGTTTCCTGTGAATCACATGAACCACTGAGTGTTACTACTCCATCATTGAAGGTTACTTCCAGGTTCGTAATTTTGGTTCCCAATTCTTTTTGTATAAGTTCGGTAATTTTTTGGGCTTCACTTCCTCCACCAAAAAGGTCGAGACCAACATTTTTTAAAAAATCAAACATACCCATAGCTTCCTCCTTTTATGTTTCTGGTAAAAAGCAAAAGTGCAGGAGGGTATGGACCTTCTACACTTTTTTAATTTTTTAGTAACTTATTTTTGGATCCAACTTCTTTGCTTGTTTGATCCAGTTGCTCACGGTCTTCAGACCTGGAAGTTGTCTAACAATTGGACGACCTGAGGAATTAACTTCTCGTATTTTTTCTAACAGATTTTCTGGCAGGCGATTGCGTAATTCTTTTACAGTATCGACACCGGCCTTTTCCAATAGTTCGGAATACTCGCTACCAATTCCCTTAATTCGATATAGATCAGCCATATTGACCCATTTTAGAATGAGTGTTTGATCGATTCCAGTCTTTTCAGCAAGTTTCTTGCGTCCTTCTGGAGTGGCACCTGCTTTTAACAGGGCATCCACACTGCGAATACCAGCCGCATGTAATTTACTGGCATATGCGGATCCGATTCCTTCAATATCGATGATTTTATAATAGTTTGCCATGATAGTGTTCCTTACTAAAAAGTTGAATAATTCTTTTATAATATCTTCATCTTAAAAATTTCAGCTTCAAATAACTGTTAAAAATTCGGGTTGATTAAATTGAGAGGGGCAGGGAATAAGTCTACCCCTCTCCTGCATCCAAACCTATTCTTCAATTACTTAATTCGGAAGAATTCAATCCTGCGGTTCTTGGCCCGTCCTTCTTTGGTATCATTGGAAGCAATAGGATCTTCTGGACCAAAACCTTTGGTCTTAATCCGGGCGGCATTAATACCGTTTTCGATCAGGTATACTTTTACGGCGTCCGCGCGAGCTTGTGAAAGTTTCACGTTCTTTTCATAATTACCAGTGTTATCTGTATAACCCCTAATTTCCACTTCAATCTCGGGATTTTCTTTCAGTGTGCGTACCACTTTGTCCAGAGTGATTTGAGAACCAGTTGTTAATTTCGCACTGCCAGTGGCAAAATTGACACCTTCCAGAACCAGTGCTTTTCCGGCTTCCACTGCAATTTCTGGTTTTTTATCCGGGCAGCCGTCTTGATCTTCATAATCATTAAAGGTTTCTTTGGTATCAATTCTCTCGGCCACGGTTTTATCGGTACCGGGGCATTTGTCTTTAGAGTCAACAATTCCATCACCATCGTTATCCAGATCGGGAGCGCCATCTTTATCCTGGAATCCATCCATATCTTCCGCCTGAGTGGGTGCGGCATCAGCGGCGTCGAGAATACCATCACCGTCATTATCCGGATCCGGGCAACCATCGTCATCCTTGAAACCATCAATATCCTCTTTGGTATCAATTCCATCAGCCACTGTCTGATCGGTACCCGGGCATTTATCCACAGCATCGGCGATTCCGTCACCGTCATTGTCCGCCTCTGGTGCACCGTCTCCATCCTGGAATCCATCAAAATCTTCCGGATTCAGCTTATCCAGATCATACTTGTCTAAAATACCATCCAGGTCGGTATCTTTGGGTTTGCCAAAGTGGAACGATAAACCTAAGGAGGCTGTCAAAAATCCATCATTACCATCGGCGCGTTTTAAATCATCCAGCCAGTCATTTGAAGCATAGTGATAGAGACCTTCCACATCCAGCGACAGATTTTCTTTCAGGAAAAATGACACACCGCCACCCAGCGGGAATCCCACCTGGTTTTTGTCGTATGCCTTGGCGGCATTGTTTGGTAGCGCATTTCCTGAACCATCGGTCGGATCATACATAAACATCTCCACTCCACCAGTCACGTAGGGACTGACTACCATTTTTCCTAAAGGTCGCAATTTTGCCAATGCGCCGATACCGTAAATTTTGCTTTCGAAGAAATAGAAGGGATCGGTTTCCTTCGCCTGAACATGGGCAGCATAACCCAGCAATCCAATCCCCAGTTGTGGCACAAGCCAGCCATCAAAGGAAAGGCCAGCATAGGGACTGATCTGTTGGTCATCGATATCCCCAAAATACGTACTTCCTCCACCCTTCAACCCCAGGGTAAAATCACCCGCATTTACCGGCGAAGATACCCACATCATCACTAACAACACCAGGAATAAAAATTGAAACTTTTTGAACATAGCTCCTCCTGTTATAATTTGATTAATAAAGGTTAATTATAAATCTTCAATTTAACAATAATTATGCCAGACAATTCATGACCTTTATAGCATAGTATAAGTAATTATTTTATATTGAATTAGACTCAGGACGGAAAAAATGGTTAAATTCATACCTTTTTAAAAAATGGGTGATTTAACCTTAATTATTGGGGTATTTGACCCAAAAATTCAGTAGTATTGAACGGTTTATAAAAATCATGGAATATAAATGTTCATGTAAAAAATGATACAGGAAAATTTAAGCGGGTATTTTATAAACAGTAAAATAACAACAGCAAGGGTCCATTATACAACCCAATAAATTCGGAAAGAATGAATAAATCTATTATTCAAAGCAGGTGGTGTTTTTCCAGCCGATAGCGCAATGTGTCGCGGCTGAGTCCCAATAGGCGGGCGGCTTTGCTCTTGTTTCCCCTGGATTGTTCTAAGGCGGATATGATTAATTTCTTCTCCACCTCTTCCAGAGATATACCTTCTAATGGTATTTGCCATTGCTGGTTAGAGATCGTTGGAGGTGGAGTATAGATCAACAGGTCGGATGGTTCTAAAAAATCTTTTTCGCTAAAAATTAACGCTCTTTCCATGCAGTTGCTCAATTCTCGAACATTTCCCGGCCAGAAGTGTTCTCGTAAATGTTTTTTTGCCTGGGGGGTAAACCCCTTTACATTTTTTTTAAATTCAAAATTATAAATTTTAATGAAGTGTTCTGCCAATAAAATGATATCATTGCCTAATTCTCTTAAGGGAGGAAGGGTGAGAGCAATAACATTCAGCCGATGGTAGAGATCTTCTCGGAATTTTCCAGCTTCGACCTGGCGGGATAGATCTTTATTGGTGGCGGCGATGAAACGAGCATTAACATTGATTTCGCGAGTGCTCCCCAGGCGTCTAAATTTTTTGCTCTCAATCACTGATAACAATTTGGACTGAAGATTTAAGGGGAGATCCCCAATCTCATCTAAAAAGATGGTTCCTCCTTCGGCCTCCTCGAATAAGCCAGGTTTAGAAGTGATGGCATGAGTGAATGCCCCTTTTTCAAAACCAAAAAGCTCTGACTCAATTAAATTCTCGGGGATGGCAGCACAATTGATCTCGATGAAGGGTGCATCAGCGTTCGGAGAATTTTGATGTATAATTCGGGCGACCAGATTTTTTCCGGTACCGCTTTCTCCTGTTAATAATATAGTTATCCCCGAAATTCTGCTTAATTTTAAAATGCTTCTTTTCAAATCTTGCATTTTTTGTGAGTTACCGATGAGGTTTCCACTCAAAAGATGTTTCGGAATGCCAGACAAAGCCTGGTATAACGATAACTCATGTCGTTGCTGGCGCATTTGCTGTAAGAATCGCGCTTTTTCCGATACCTCTTCCACAATAAGTATTCCCTGGAGATACTCCAGGTCAGCTATTACTAAAAGATTTAAATAATAATTCTGATTTTCATCATCAACTCGATTGACAAAATTCAGTTCGAAGTAATCTTTTTCTCCATGAAAAAGTTGCTCAAAGATTTCTTCACATCCATAAAATTCAGGAAAGAGTTCGAAAAGAGTTATAGAAGTTTTCTGATGGGAGTCTAATCTGAGAATTTTTAAAGCTGTGGGATTAATCTGCAAAAGGTGAAAATTTTCATCAAAAACAATTTTCCCAAAATTTTTAAGAGATAATAATCTTTCGAACAGGTTGTTCATATAGGAATCAACTCAATGCTTCAGCTAATTTAAGAAAAGCGGTTTCAACTTGTTCACCAGTCTTGGCACTGGTAAATAAAAAATCGCTAC
>CAYMXZ010000255.1:0-4945 GCA_964394475.1 uncultured Caldithrix sp.
TTTCCAGCAAGAGATTCAGTTTTTCTTTCATGGAAGTGATTTACCTTTCACGGCTGTAAATACGAAAAATCAGGGTTGAAAATAAAATCTTCTAAATTCATCTTTTTCATTATTTAGTGACCAACCAAATTTAACTCGCTTTTTGATATTAACCAAATCTTCCGGTAATATACTCTTCTGTCAATTTTTGGGTCGGATTGGTAAAAAGGCTGCGCGTGTCGCTAAACTCAATGATTTCCCCATTCATCATAAAGGCCGTATAATCTGATACCCGGGCGGCTTGCTGCATGTTATGGGTGACAATGACAATGGTATATTCATTTTTCAATTCATCAATAGTTTCTTCGATTTTACCGGTGGAAATGGGATCAAGAGCCGAGGCGGGTTCATCCATCAAAATGATATGCGGTTTATTGGCCAACGCGCGAGCAATACATAAGCGCTGCTGCTGACCGCCGGATAAATCCAGAGCTGATTCATTCAGACGGTCCTTCACTTCTCGCCACAGATCCGCCTGTATGAGAGCAGATTTAACGATCTCCTCTAAATCGGTTCGATCGGTAATTCCATTCACCTTCGGTCCAAATGCTACATTTTCCCAAATACTCATCGGAAAAGGATTGGACTTCTGGAAAACCATTCCCACTTTATTGCGCAGACGCTCCAGACGGATACCGTTTTGATAAATATCCTGACCTTCGATGATCACTTTCCCCTCGTGTCGAGTTCCAGGTATCAGATCATTCATGCGATTAAAACAGCGTAACAAAGTCGACTTACCGCAGCCAGATGGTCCAATAAAAGCCGTTACCTTCTTTTGGGGGATGTTGATGTTGACCTTTTTCAAAGCGGGTGAGTCTGATGTGTAATAGAAATACAAATCTATGGTCTCAATGATAATCTTTTCGTCTTTCAGAATGCCTGATGATTTCTGGGAAATTGCCTGCTGAACATTTACCACCATAATTTAAATCCTTTTCTTAACACCAGAGTTATTTTTCTTCACGTCGATAAAAAATTCTTGCAATTAAAAAACTGCAGTTTTGTATTTCTTTCGTAAGCGATTCCGCAAATAAATCGCCAGCAAGTTTAAAATAATAACAATTACTATCAATAGCAAAGCAGTCGTATAAACCATTGGTTTAGCCGCTTCGATATTCGGTGACTGGAATCCCACGTCATAGATATGAAAACCAAGATGCATAAATTTTCGGTCAAGATGAAGAAAGGGGAAGCTTCCATCGATCGGAAGTGATGGCGCCAATTTCACCACACCGGTAATCATCAACGGCGCCACCTCTCCTGCTCCGCGACTGATCGCCAGAATTAAACCGGTGAGGATACCGGGCATGGCATTCGGTAGAACAATTTTGCGCACCATCTGCCAGCGGGTTGCTCCTAAAGCCAATGCCCCTTCTTTATTGGCGCGAGGGACTGCCAGAATTCCTTCTTCAGTTGCTACCACCACTACCGGCAAGGTCAGCAAAGCCAGGGTTAGAGAAGCCCACAAAATTCCTCCGGTTCCCAGAGTGGGTGCCGGTAATTTATCACTAAAGAATATCTGGTCAATGGTACCACCCACCATATAAACAAAAAAGCCCAGTCCGAAAATGCCAAATACAATAGAAGGAACTCCCGCCAGGTTATTTACCGACATTCGTATGAGCCGGATAATAGTGCCCTGATGAGCGTATTCATTCAAATAAAGAGCCGCCAGCACCCCGATCGGAACAACTGCAATGGACATCAACAGCACCATCATTACTGTTCCAAAGATAGCTGGAAAAACGCCGCCTTCAGTATTCGATTCTCTCGGATCGGCTGTTAAAAATTCCCATAATTTGCCAAGGTAAAATCCCATCTTCTGGAAAGTGTTCATTCGGTTAGGTTGATAAAAGCGGACGATTTTCTGCAACGGCAGTTCGAGCGAAGTCCCTTCCGCTGTGACAACCACCACATACAATTTTTGGTTCTCCGCCTGAATCCTTCGCATTTCCTCTGCATATTTTTGGTACTCTGCTTCAGCTTTTTGTTCTAAATCCTGCAGGCGTTGGGTCAAGCGCTCAATTTTCTGATTTCGTTCTTCCAATTCAGAAGAAAAATCATTTTCCAGGAAAGAAATTTCCTGCTGAATCTTGCTGAGCGGAGTCAGCAGCTTATTTAATCGGCTTTCCAGTTTTTGTAATTTTTCACGATTGTTCATGGCCCGGGAATGACCATATACCGCCTGATGAAAAAGCTGATCGTCAGTGCACGCATACAAACTATCTCACAAATTTACATCTTTGATGTACCCATAAAAATTTCCATATTCGAATCGTTCGAAAGTCGTTGCAAAAGCGGGATATTTCTGCGAAATGATTTCATTTTTCTTTATCCAGAAAAAATCTCTTCCGTACAGATCACGATTACCCTTCTTGATTTGAATATTTTCTTCTTTTTGCACCCGACCATCTGCCAGGGTAGAATAAGTTGTCTCCTCTTCCCATATCTCTCCTAAATATACTTCCTCCTGCTGGAGAGCAATTTCCTGCAAATCTCTGGGCCAAAAAGAACCCAGTCCTTTCCAGAGAATTATGATCAGCATGAGAGCAACCATTCCGAGCGTGAGCATTAGCGCCAGGCTGGTCATCAGCACATAAGGATCACCTTTCTGTCGAAAATAGCTGATTTTTTCTTTCTCAGTATCCATTTTAAAACCGTCCATACTTTTTTCGCAGGCGATCGCTAATCACGGCCGAAAGACTATTGATGATAAAAGTAAAAGTAAAAAGTATAAATGCGACTAAAAAGAGAACCCGATATAGAGTTCCACCAACCGGTGCTTCGGGAATTTCAACGGCAATACAGGCGCTCATGGCCCGGAAGCCATTGAAGGGTGACAGATCGATAATCGGGGTATTTCCGGTAGCCATCAGAACAATCATGGTTTCCCCAATCGCGCGGCCAAAACCCAGCATTACTGCTGCAAAAATACCCCCGGCGGCTGCCGGAAGTACTACCCGGCGAACGGTCTGCCAGCGAGAAGCGCCCAGGGCCAGAGAAGCAGAAGTCAACGAGTTGGGTACATTGCTCAGCGCATCTTCCGAAATGGTAAAAATAATAGGAATTACCGCAAACCCCAGTGCAAAACCCACTACGATACTGTTTCGCTGATCATAGGTTTGACCCAAAATATCATAAAGCCACTGTTTCAGGTTCCCTGAAAAAACTGTGAGCTCAAAGGGAGTCGCCAGCAGGTTGACCAGAATAATTGTTAAGGCAATTACCGGAATAATAAAGAGCAGTTCCCACCCGCGCGGAACTATCATTCTCCGCTCTTCGGGGATGAATTTCCAGATGACAATGGATATAAAAAAGATCAGGGGAAGAACTAAGGGGACTAAAAACAATTCCGCCAGATGCTTTTCGAATAAAGGTGAAAAATAAAGACCAGCCAGAAAGCCAATCACCACACTGGGTAAGACCGCCATGATTTCAACTGTGGGCTTGATTACCCGGGCTAACCAATTAGGAGCGAATTGCGAAACATAAATGGCTGCTAAAATGGCCAGGGGGACGGAGAATAGCATGGCATATAATGTTCCCTTAAAGGTTCCGAACATCAGGGGAACAATACTGAGCTTCGGTTCAAATTCATCTGAGCCTCCGGTGGATTGCCAGACAAATTCTGGTTTCACATATCCTTCGTACCACACTTTTCCGAATAAAGTTTGCAGGGTCGCTTCGGGATGCTCATTTTTTAATTTATATAATCCGTAGTGATTTTGCCTGTCAACTAAAATAATCCCATTGGCTTTGGGAGCGAAGGCAGCTGCCAGAATTGGATATTCTGATTTTCGAAATTCTAACTGAGTTTGGTTGGTGGTGGAATAATTCAAATGGATATGACCATCTGTATCTATTGCTAAAAAAGTCCGATCGCGCGGGGAAGGTAAAATCATCGTTACGGTCTGGGCTAAGGATTTAAACTGGTGAACCGGTCGAAATCGAAATCTATCATTCTCATCACGGGATGGGAACCACACTTCAATCATTCCGTGAGCATCACCAACTACCAGCGAATTACTTCCGATTAAAAAGCTGAGGGCCGTGATGGGAAACTGAGAACTCTTCCAGTTATCGCGCAGATAAATCTCTTCGGGATCAGACAGATCGATCCAAAACAATTCTCCGGTGTGCGAACCAACGATTAACTTTTTACCATCGAAGCTAAAAACGAAAGTTGAAACTTTTTCTTTTCCGAAATAATCGCTGAGGGAATAATTATAGATGGTTTCATCATCCACGTTATAAATTCTTAATAGAAGATTTCCGGAATGATCTAACCAGCTCCAGAAATTATTTCCGTCCTCATCATAACAAAAGGCCAGCTTTTCAATGTGATTGAATTCTACAGAATCAGAACTATTTACGGTAAAACTATCGACAATGCTCAAAGATGGTTCGATATAGCGATGATTTTCTTCATAGCGAGGAGTAAGTTTTACTTCAGCGGTGATGATATGACCCTGATTGGTGCCGACGGCAAAAATGTCCTTCACCAAACTGCCTCTGCTAGTGGAAATAATCTTTTCACCATCAGAAAGAGGTAGTGAGTCAGTAATAGGTAAATATTCCTGTTTCGCAAAATCGTAATAGGAAATTTTCCCCTGCTTATTCAGGAAATAACTGATTTCCTGATATTGATCGATTCCGATCAACTGAACATGATGCAATCTGGCAGGCAAATCGAAGCTGAATAATTTCGTTAAAGAGGCTTTAAAGGTGAGAGGCAGGCTTTGAAAAATGAGAAAAAGAAGAATACTGATGATACTGATAATGATGCTGTAGCCGCCAACGGTAATAATAAACCGGGCACGGCGATTTGCCCGGTCAACCTTCACCTGAAAAGAAGTTTGCTCTGGTCTGGTCATTTACAACTTATCTGATTTAACATATTATA
>CAYMXZ010000256.1:0-4943 GCA_964394475.1 uncultured Caldithrix sp.
AATTGGAAAGTCTTTCGAGCCGGTAGCATTTGTCCGTGCTAATGGGCCATATACATAACTATTGGCATTTCCAGAGGCCGAGGCGGTTCCCACCAGTGTCAATAGATTACCACTTGTAGTTGTAAGTAAGCCATTGGTCAAATTCAAACCAGTGCTTACCTGAACGGGTGTATTGAGTGTTAACCCATTGGCATTATTCAATACCAGGGTAGAAAAGGAAGCGGGACTGGCGCTGCCACCAATGGTTTGAGCAGAGGTTCCGGAAAAAGTAACGGTACCAGCAATGGAGCCTCCGTTAACGACAAAATTGGTGCCCGTCATATTTAGACCGTTTCCATTAAAAGTAGCCGTTCCCGCCTGATTGGTATAGGTTCCAGACACCGAAACATCCGTAGAAGCAGTGAAATTGCTGGAGCCTTGTTTTTCGAAATTACCATTCACGGCAATGGTACCGCTGGTAGAAGACCCTGTTGCCCCGTTAACAATCAGATTACCATAAGTATCTGCCTGTACGGTTCCTGCCTGATATTCTACGGTGCTGGTTGATGCATAGGTGGTTCTATCCGGATCATATTGATTGGTTCCTTCCGGATCGAATTTAATTCCCTGAGAATTAACAATTCGTAAAACTGAATTATTATTTACGATAAGAGGTGTCCCGCTGTTTTGATAAATTCTGAGTGGATTGGAAGAAGTTCCAGCCACATTTAAAGTGGGACTATAAGTACCGCCTAAAGTTAGAGTTTGAGCTACGGCAGAAGTCGTTCCACTTATCGTTACTTCAGTCGCATCACTATTATCAATAATCACATTATCGGTGGAGATAGGTAAAGCGTCCGGATTCCAGTTGTTAACTGATGACCACAGACCATCACCGGCACCGCCATCCCAGGTAATTGTAGTACCACCAGAGCCGAAGACAATAAATTGATTATCTAGTGGGAGTGAACTGAATGGCCAAGATCTAACTGTATTCTCAGTTTCATTCACAACATTATTATCAACTACAATATAGCTATCCATAGTTTCCACCAGGGCTCTGTTTCGAGACTCAAGCGGAAAATTATTATTATCAAACGTACCGGTGAATTCATAGGTAAAATCTGTTGGTGCTGTTCCCAATTCTGTGACAATATAGTGCCCTGATTGATCTATTGCTGAGATTCCAGCTGGTAAATTTTTAGGAGTAAAAGATGCCCGTGAATAGGCAATACGGAGGGTACTGATACCTCCAAAAGTTCCAGTGATATAGGCAAAGGTAGCCGGTCGGTAATAATAGGAACCCCCATCTTCAACCCCAATTGGATAAGTAAAAGAACCTGTACCAGAAAATTGTTTTCGCATCGGACCCTGAATGAACCTCGAGGATGAAGCTCCAGAAACAGAAGCCGACGTTCCGAAAGTTAAGGTATTCGATCCTCCACTAACTAAAATAGGATGGTCGGCGGCAAAAGTAAGAGTTCCATTGACAACTACATTTCCTATAATATTTAAACCTGCGCTATTATTCATTACTAAATTACTAAAAGTCAATCCTGAGGGTGTTTGTTCCTGTGTGCTACCATTAAATTCAAATGTACTTCCGGTTTGTAAATCAAAGGTGCTTCCAGAAGCCATGGTTATATTTTTGCCACCGGTTCGAAAAGTTCCACCTGATCGAATCCTGAATACAGAGGAGGAACTCGATAAATTCAATCCATTTGCGTCAGGTGTTAATTCAAAGATTCCATTCTGTATATCAAGATTTCCTGTTATGTTCAGGATACCAGTATTCAAATAGACTGTATCGATAGAATTTGTTTTATTAATAGTTAGATTGGAAATATCACCAATACCAGCTTCAATGTATTGAGTCTGGTTCCCACTCATTAAAATAGTTCCACCAACATATGAACCACCCGTCGTTAAGGTACCAGTAGATAGAGTACCTCCAACAGATAGAGTTTCAGATGATCCATGAGTAATTAAACCTCCCTTTAACGTTAAATTTCTTCTAAGAGTCCTATTGCCAAGACCCGTTATATCAACTCCATAAGTATAGGAAGTGTTAATATCAATCTCTAAATCGTTTACTGTAACCGTTGAAGAAAACTCGGATCCAGTTAATTGAGAATTTTTTAAATCTGGATTGGTCCCAGCATAAAGTAGCTTAGAATTAGTTCCATACTCTAAAAGAGGATAAAATAAGCCTGAAGTAGTAAGAGCAATTCCTTCCTGATCTGGATAAACCATTTTTAAAGTACCATTTATTGTAAACACTATTACTTGAAGAGGATTAAGAGAACTATTATCAAAATTTACTCCAGCAAATTCATTATCAGGACTACCTTGGGCTATAGTAACATTATATAAATTTACATTTGTATTTGAACTAAGATTTTGTTCTATACCGCCACGATTACTAAAAACTAGTGTACTTGTACCAGCATTAAACGTTCCTCCTGCGATAACTAAATCTCCTCTAAGATTCCAAATTGACGAGCCGCAATCGAGAAGTCCACCTAATAGAGATAAATTTTTCTGAAAGATATGGCCAGTGCTTGTTCCTAAAAGCAAACTATCACCACTAATATTAACATCATTATTTACTCTAAGGTAATAGCTAATGGCATCAAATGTCCCAGCCGAAATATCTAGTGAATCAATAGTAACATTTCCAACTAATGTTACTCTAAAATCATCACTATTCGCATCCAATATTACCCAATCATCTGATCCAGGAACAGAGGCACCACCAGTCCCTCCGGAGGTCGTACTCCATATAGCCGTGTTATTAAAATTTCCGCTTGCAACCAGATATCTTCTCGCGGCGAATGCAGAATTATCTGGGAAAACTAATAAGAACACTATAAAAATTACTGAAAATATAAAAATTTTCTTACCAATCTTCATCTCACCCTCGTCTCTTTTATTTAGCAATAAATTTAATCTCTCATTTTATTTAATACAGCTAAAATATTTAAATAAACTCTTTTTTTCAATGCGCTGCATCACTTTACACTTCTTCTCCCCAGCGCAGCAGGTCGGCCAGACCGCGGCGCGGTGGAGCAGCGGGAGAAAACGCCTCCAGCAGACGCTGGCGAATCCCCTCTTCGGTTAAATCGCGGGTTAAAATCCCATTCTCGGCCAGCGAGATGGTTCCGCTCTCTTCACTTACCACCAGCACCAGGGCATCGGTCTGCTCCGATAATCCCAGTGCCGCTCGATGCCGCATTCCTAAACTGGCATCTAAACGCGGATTCTCACTGAGCGGTAACTGGCATTTCGCCGCAACCAGAACATCATTCTGAATAATGACCGCCCCGTCATGCAACGGCGAACGGGGATTAAAAATAGAGAGAATCAAGGCCTTGCTCAACTGAGCCTGCAAAGGAATCCCGGTCTCCACCACGCTACGAATGCCTGTGTCCCTGAGAATCACGATCAACGCTCCAAAATTTTTACGCGCCAGTTCAGTAACGGCCCCCACCACTTCATTGACGATCTTTTGCGATGAAACCCGCACAAACCGCCGCAAAATGGGGGCCTGTCCCAGATACAACAATAACCGCCGAAACTCCGGCTGAAAAATAATCACAAAAGCAATGACCCATACCGTTTTTAGATTCGCAAAAATCCACGTGCTCCCACTCATATTTAAAATTTCGGCGACAATCGAGACTAAAATAATAAACAACAAACCAATCAACATTCGGGCGGCTATGCTTCCTCTCAAAAACTCATACAGCTTGTAAAAAATATAGGCGACCAGAAGGACATCCAGCACATCAATCACCGAAATCGACAGAAAGCCTATTTTAAAAAGCATAGCCAACCTATTTGTTTCTGAATTATCGCCTTACTTTTTTAAAACTTAAACTTTTTTAAATAAAATTATTGCTTTCTCGACCCTGAGAAAATTCAGCATAAGCTGAAATTTTTCCTAAATTTAAATCACCATAATCTGAAATCAAAATGTTTCAATCAAAAAAAGTAATTTTTTTCTCTAAAATAGCGCGACTGATTTCGGCCACCTGTTTCATTTCTTTCACATCATGCACCCGCAGGATTCGCGCTCCAGTCCAGACGGCTAACGCCACACTGGCCGCCGTCCCCCACTGCCTTTCACCAACCTCCACCCCCAGAATCTTCCCGATATAGGATTTCCGTGAGGGTCCGACCATCAACGGGAAACCAAAAATCCGGAATTCTTCCAGTCGCCGCAAAAGTTCTAAATTATCCTCCAGGCGTTTTCCAAAACCAATTCCGGGATCGATGATCAATTGCCGGATGCCAGACTGCCGGGCCAGTTCAATCTGTGCTTGAAAAAACAAAAAGATCTCTTCCATCACATTTTGATAATATGGATTTTGCTGCATATTCCGCGGTGTTCCCTTCATATGCATGATAATAAGCGGGCATTCTACCCGGGCGACGCTCTTTTTTAATGCCGGATCGAAGGTCAATCCAGAAATATCATTAACTATCTCCGCACCGTTGGCCAGGGCCCGTCGAGCAATCTCCGCTTTGTAAGTATCAATAGAAATTGGAATTTTTATTTGAGCAGCGATTTTACTCAGTACTTTTTCCAGGCGTCCCCACTCTTCTTCCACTCCAAGCGCCTCCGCTCCCGGCCGGGTCGATTCAGCGCCAATATCAATAATATCCGCCCCTTCTGCCTCCATCTGCACGGCATGATCCACCGCCCGTTCCGGCTCTAAAAATCGACCACCATCAGAAAAAGAATCAGGCGTTATATTTAAGATTCCCATTAGCTGCGGACGATCAATTTTCCAGATTTTACCGGAAGGCAGATGGTATTCCCACTTTTCATAATAAAAATTTTTTTTCAAATTCGAGATGGATTCCCACAGGGTGTGATGGGAAACGGTTAACTCCGATAAAAGCGGTTCAAAGATTTGCCAATTGGGGAAAGAAGCAATGAGCGAGGTTTCGGGCAGTCG
>CAYMXZ010000257.1:0-1103 GCA_964394475.1 uncultured Caldithrix sp.
GGTTTCCACTGCCCAGGTATTCATAACACCTCTTCGGTTGACGTCAGATTCAAAAAAACATCTTCGATGCTGGGTGTTTGTAAATCCCAGCTTTCAATTTTATAATTCGTCTCCTGCTGCCAGGTTTTCCAATCGCTCTCCGCCGGAACTTTTGCAAAACTGAGGTGTAGGGAATTTCCAAATAGATGGATCTGCTGAACCATTTCCTGTCTTGAAAAATAATTTCTTAATTCACTCAAATTTTTGCCACTCACCCGATAAAGAGGATAAGGATACCGCTGCCGAATCTCTTGCGGATGGCCTTCGGTGATAATTGAACCTTTATGCATCAACGCGATTCGCTCACATAATTCCGCTTCTTCCATATAGGCGGTTGAGAGCAGAATAGTGGTTCCTTCTTGTTTAATGGTTTGCAAAATCTCCCAGAATTCCTGGCGAGAGAGAGGATCGACTCCGTAAGTAGGTTCATCCAAAATTAATATGGGGGGAGTATGAATGAGCGCACAGGATAACGCTAATTTCTGTTTCATTCCACCCGATAGTTTGGCCGCCCGGCGATTCCTGAATGGCTCTAAACGAGAAAATGAAAATAGTCGTTTCAGGCGCTCTTCGCGTTTTTCCGGCGAAACCTGAAATAAATCGGCAAAAAAGTGTAAATTTTGTTCGACGGTTAAATCGGGATATAATGAAAATCTTTGCGGCATATATCCTAAAATCTGCCGAATATAGTGAAGATCCTGTTCCACATCTTTATCAGCGACTTTTATTTTTCCAGAGGTTGGTTTTAATAAAGTACAAATCGATCGGAGCAGGGTGGTTTTGCCGGCGCCATCGGGACCAATGAGTCCGAAAAGTTCGCCATTTCTTACATGAAGATTGACACCCGAAACAGCGGTTATCTGATCGTATTTTTTTACCAGATCTATGACTTCAATCGCATACATATCAATCTACTACGGATGAATGGTTTATAAATGAATTTCAACCGGCATCCCGTGTTTGAGAATATAATCTTTGTTCGGTATAAGAACTTTTGCTGCATAAACCAGTGACGTACGGGTTTCAGGAGTTAATATGGTTTTAGGAGTAAACTCCGCTTTGCT
>CAYMXZ010000257.1:1203-4921 GCA_964394475.1 uncultured Caldithrix sp.
GCATCGGCAATTTTTTTGTTCACACTCTTCAGCTGGGCCGCTACCTGCACTTTCCGGGCAGCAATACTTTCATATTGTTTGCTGGCTACCTGGTAGGCGGATTCAGCATTTTGTAGCTGATTCTTCAAATCGTCGACTATTTGCTGAGAAACGGATTCCGTCCTGCGAAGATCAGTGTAGCGCTGAAATTTTTCGGTGACATACGCCAATTCGTTTCTGGCTCGTGCGACATTGGCAGCGGCACTTTGTTCCTGACTGCCAATTTCCTGCAATAGTCCCTGTAAATTTTCCCGTTGATAGGATAGTTCCAGCGTGTCGATGATAGCAATAAGTTGACCCGCATTTACCTGTTGTCCTTCCTCGATCAGCAATTCGACAATTCTGCCGCCGGTCATGGCTGGAATTTTAATAACTGTTCCTTCCACGACGCCGGTATAAATTTTTGAGGAGTTATCAGAACTGCAGGAAAAAAATAAATAACAGGTTGACAATAAAACGAATGCCCTGATTTTTTTCATATTAACCTCTTTTATCTATCGATTATTATTTCTCGGCGGTGATGAGTTTCCCGGTGGTATAGTCCATAAAACTCCTGTCCAGCCACCATTTGATTACCGTCTGTTCCTGACGGAGTTCGGCAGTGGTGAGCGCAATTTCAGCATTGTTCAGCTCCACGGCACTGGTCAGCCCTTGTTCATATTTTTGATGGGCAATCCGGTATCTCTCCTGTTCCTGTTGCACCAGCTTTTTGCTGAGCAGAAACTGGTCGCGATCAGTCAAAAGATGCTGATAAGCCTGCTTAACTTCGTTTTGAATCCTTGCTATTACTTTCTGTTCTTCCAGAGACAATATATTTAAAGTATGGGATAGTTGTCTAATTTCATTTTTGCGCCGACCGCTATCCCATAAATCCCACTGAAGATTGACACCCAGAATAAAAAAATCGGTCCATTCGGTTCGCAGAATATCCACCTCCGGTTTAAGATAATGAAAAGTGATTTGTCCATACATCTGCGGCCAGTAAGAAGAGGTCAGGCTTTTTTTAACATATCTCTGTGCCTGGTATTGATATTTAATTTGTTTGAGCTCAGAGCGATGTTGAACAGCGAATTGTAAATAATGTTCAAGCGGCTGCAGGTCTGGCATCATCTCGGTCGACGAGAATTCCTCTACTGCCTCCACCGGTGACACATTCAGAAGGAATTCCAGTTGAGTTAAAAGAATCTGGTAGTGATGGTTTAATTCGTTTAATTCGGTTTGAACTTTTAAATACTGATTTGCCATTGTCAGGGTGTCAAAGGCACTGGTTTGCCCGGCCCGATAAAAATGCAAAGTGCTTTCTAAATCATTTTTGATCCGCCGCAAGCTGGATTGTAACACTTTCTGCTGTAATAAGTTGAGTTGGGCCGATCGATAAACCGTTATGATCTGATAGGCTATTCCATTCATATCCGTCAGATATTGAGCCTGGCTGTAGTTTAGTTCTTCTTCGGCTGACCGCAGCAGATTGCGAATGCGAAATCCGGTAAATAAGGGCTGTTGCAGTTTAAGGGAAAGATCATAGAGATCAACCTCATTGGCAGTGGTGGTTGCTGGAAATACCGGCAGGTTTATATCCGGGAGATCGGTGATATGATTATACAGGCCACTGGCAGCTACTTTTGGAAAATAAGATGATTTTTGGGCCTGCATCTTAGCCGCAGATTGTTGAATACGCTGCTGACTCTGTTGGAGACTTATGTTATTTTTCTGTCCAATCTCCAGCGCCTGCGAAAGGCTCAAAATTTTCAGCGACTCTTGTGTTGTGCCCCAATGGGGGTATAACACCAATAAAATGAGTCCGATAATAATGCGCTTTGACATAGGTTTTCTGCCTTATGGTTTAATGCCATTCCAGATCAAATTATAAATTTCATCTTTTCTTTTATCGATAAATGATTTGTGCTGGGTGTTTAATTCGGGGAAGAAAGAAGTTATAATCGGAGAAGCAATGAAAGTAAAAATGCACATTCCAATAATATTAAACCACAGATGTTGAGGATCTACTTTTCTTATTTCTTTATTTTTCACGGCCTGGTGGATTTTTTGTACAATTTTTTGGGGAGGATAGTAGGCAAGATTCGAAAATATTTTTTGAAATAGGTCAGAGATAACACGAGATCCACGCCGGAGCTCCCATAACATGAACTGGATGAGTAACGGATTCTGGTTGATTCTATCGATATAGGTGTGGATAAAAGTATGCAAGAAGGTTTGAATATCTGCTTCTAGGTTGAGTGATTGGAACAAATCATCCATCACTTTTCTGATTTCTTGTTCAAAAACTGTCAAATACAGTTTATCTTTGGAGCGGAAGTAATAGTGCAACATTGCTTTATTGATGCCAGCTTCGCGGGCGATGTCCTCCATCCGGGCCCCATCCCGGCCATGTTGGACAAAGATACGGGCCGCTGCCTGAAATATTTTTTGTTCGGTTGGACTGAAGTGTTCCATGCTATTGGTTATCATATTAAATAATAAATTTAACTAAATGGTTAAATAATACGGTTAAATATTCATAATTCATTTGATGATGTCAAGTGAAAATAATTTTTTCGAAAAACCTTTGATTTTCTCCTCTCATGTTCTTTATTTTTCATGAAGAATTTCTAAAATAAATTATCTATCAGCAAGACGGGGAGGTGGAATGTCTATGAAAAATCATCTGGGATTGGATATTGAAACAATTCCCTCACGAGAGCTATCTGATTACAGTTTGGCTATTCAGGAAAAAATATTTGAGAAAATTGACCGGCGCCAGAGCCATGATCCAAAATTTGATTACAACTACTTCGCCAGTCTGCACGGCGACTTCGGTAAAATTATCTGTCTGAGCATCGGCTATATCACCGAGGATGAGACCATCCGCCTGAAATCGTTTTGGGGAGATGATGAACATCAGATCCTTATTCAATTTAATGACACTATTGAAAAACACCAGGGAATTTTCGTTCATTATAATGGTTTAAATTTTGATGTTCCTTTTATTTTGCAGCGCATGGCTCACCATGGGATGGCTCCGGCTGGAAACGGCTTTGGAAATATGCGCAAATTTGCTGCCGATCCGCACTTCGATGTGATGATGATGTATTATAACTGGGATTTACAAAAAGCTCTCCCACTGGGAGTCCTGGCCGAACTCTACGGTATTCCAAGTCCAAAAGAAAATATGTCCGGTGATCGAGTCTATCAGGCTTATCAGGCTGGGGAGTGGCAGAAAATTGTCCGCTATTGTGAATTTGATACCGCAACTACCCTCAATTTATGGCGCCGAATTTTTCTTCTGCAACCCATCATACCGCCTGAACGCTATGTGTTTAGCCAGTAAAAAGCAACCACTCTTCAGGGAGGTGGCAACTCAAAAGATAGGCAAAAGATTACCATTGTATTTTCGTTCCGTGGTGTATCATTTCGTTTATTTTAATAACTATTTAACCGATCTAATGATTCTAATAAATTGTCTTAAACGAAAAAGTTCAATGGTACTTATTCCTTTTTGTCTTCCATAAAGACTTTCCATTTCAGATGGACTGGAATAAAAATTCCTTGTAGTGAGAAAAATATATAATTATCTAATATTTTCTTCCCTCATTCTATAATATTTTTATTTGAATTGTCGATAATTTATTGATTGCGTCCATAATTTTGTGTAAAAAGGAAATAAGATATAACAAGTGAG
>CAYMXZ010000258.1:0-4897 GCA_964394475.1 uncultured Caldithrix sp.
GTATTTCGTGCCGGCCACAATACTGCCCATATCCAGGGCAACGATTCGTTTGTTATGAAGAACACGTGGTACTTTGCGATGGTAAATTCGCAGGGCTAATCCCTCGGCAATGGCCGTCTTTCCCACACCGGGTTCGCCAATAAGCACCGGATTATTCTTCTTGCGGCGACTGAGGATTTGAGCTACTCGTTCGATAATCTTATCTCTTCCAATGATTGGATCTAATTTACCCTGGGCGGCCAGCAAAGTAAGATCCCGTCCAAAGTGATCCAGAGCTGGTGTCTTTATTTTCTGAGGAACGGTTTTAGTTATTGGTACCCCATGGGAAGCAGTAGATTTGCCTTCCAAAATATTTTTAAGTTCATTATAAACAACATTATAATCGATATTAAAACTCATCATTACCTGGGCGGCTAATCCTTCTTTCTCCTTCAAAAGCGAAAGCAGCAAATGCTCGGTGCCAATAATATCCGATTTAAAATTTTTGGCCTCCAGATAAGTAACTTTTAGCACCTTCTCTGCTCTTTTGGACAACGGAAGATTCCCCAAGGTCATCATTCCCCCGGCCGGTCCGGAAGCTTCTTCCAGGCGTTGTTTAAGTTTTTCTATATCAACTCCCAGGTTTTTCAGAATTTTGATGGCAATTCCTTCGCCTTCTTTAATTATCCCCAGCAAAAGATGCTCAGTTCCAATATAATCATGCCCTAATCGCATGGCCTCTTCTTTGGAATAGCGGATGACTTTCTGCACCCGACTTGTAAAATTGTTTCTCATCGAAAACCCCAGCATATTTCAATTACCTCATTAAGTCTAAGCCTCATCCAATTTACACTCTAACTTACTTCTAAGCAAGATTAAACCAATGTTCGCTTGAAAAGTTCAATCCATAAACAACTCCCTTCTTCGATATATTCTGCTCCTGACAGTGAAAACCGTATTTCCAATCCCTTTATCAATTGAATATATACAAGATCATCAACGAATAGATCACTTATAATTATCGTAATATTTATAAAAAAATAAACACCCGCTCCATGATTCTGGATTCATTTTCTTAAGTTTCGATGCATCGAGTGTTAAGATTAGCATTTTGAGAAATAAACGGACGAAAATAACAATTCCATTGATTTTTAAATGGAAATAGTCTATTATCCGCTCAACGGAACTATGAATTTATAATTCCGTTAAACTGATGTATAAAATCGAAAGGGATAAACCATGAAAAAAATTAAATTTATTATCCCGTTTTTTCTGCTCCTTTCGAGTTTGTTATTGAGTTGTTATACACAATTGCGCGCTCCTTATACCGAGACTATTAATAATCCAAACGATTACAATGATGAAGAATATTATGTAAGAGATAGTGTGGAGGTTGATAAAGAAATAATTGTTCATCATTATTACCACTATGCTGATCCATTTTATTACGATCCCTGGTATTATGATCCCTGGTATTGGGGATCTATGTCACGATGGGGAGTTTATGTGGGATTTTCATCCTTCTGGTGGTATCCGTGGGATTGGTACCGACCCTGCTGTTATCCGATAATTACTCCTTATGCATGGTATTATCCACACTATTATGGATGGTATCCATACTATCCACCCATTTATTATACTTACAAAGACTATCATAAACGACCCTGGGATCGTCGTGGGTTCGAACCCACCAGACAGATCGCTCGCGGCGGAGGCTCCAATGCTGAAAAACAAATTGCGACGGGAAGCAGACGATCAACAAGCGAAAATTCTACACCAATTTTTGTGAGTGGATCAAGAAGCGAAAGTTCCTCCTCCACCCGAATTGTTCAGAGAAATTCTGGCAGTCAACAAGGTGTTTCCACTTCCTCCAGCGAAAAACAAAATGTCAATTCACCACGAACCATCAACCGTCAAGAGCCGGCTTCCAGCAGACAACCGAGCCGAGAAGCGGTTAGACCGGGCAGGTCCAGTCAAAGAAGCCCATCTGGTTCATATTCGCCAAAAAGCCGATCGGGAAGTAGTACTACCAGCAGCAGCGGATCTCACAGATCGAGTGAAAGCTCCGGGAGCAGTAATTCGGGTTCAAGCATTCGCTCTACAGACCGGGGAAGTTCTTCAGGATCTAGCTCGTCACATGGTGGTCAGAGTTCAAGCAGCAGCTCCGGCCGAAGCAGTTCCAGCGGAAGCAGTTCACGATCAACCAACCGGAGATAAGTTATACCGCTAACGATAAAAAAGATTGAGAAGCTTTATCTTTGAGGCCGGATAGTAAGCGATATTTACTATCCGGTTTATATTGACTGGAAAAACTTTATAAACATAAAAACTGGAAAATCACATGAAGCGAATATTAACCATCTTTGTCCTTTTACAATTAGTGTCAGGAGTATTTGCTCAATCGAATGATGATGCGGTGCGAATTACCGATCAAATGATGGGTTTTGGAGCCCGGGCGCTGGGAATGGGCGGTGCTTTTCAAGCGGTAGCCGATGACTATTCCGCTATTTACTGGAATCCAGCTGGTTTAGCCCAAAGCAAAAAAATGGAATTCTGGCTGGGGATTTCCCATTTCAGACTTGCCAATGATATCATCTTTCAGGGATCTGCTCTGCAAGCTACCAATTCCACCACCAAATTTAATTCTATTGGTTTCGCCTATCCTGTTCCTACCTATCAGGGAAATTTAGTTTTCGCTTTTGGGTATCAGAGAATCAAAGATTTTGAATATAGTAACAAATATCTGGGATATTCTGACCAGGGTCCTACCGCAGGATCGAATCGACTTTCTTTCAGCGGGGTCGATCCGAATAATCCAGACGATGTTTACGATTTTTTTGGTGCACCGGTCCAGAAGGAAGGTTATGTAACCGATGATGGCTCACTGAATGAATGGTCAGCCGCCGGGGCTATTGATGTTTCACCCAACATATCGGTCGGTTTAGGTTTGAATTACTGGAGTGGAAGCAGTGATTATTATGATGAATTTATACAGAGTGATAATCTGAACAATTTTAACGTTTTCCCGGCCGATTTTGCAGAGTATCAGGAGGTAAGAATCCTCTCCTCAAAATACTCTTCATTTAACATGAGATTGGGATCCCTTTTTCGTCTGGGACGATTGATGCGATTAGGTCTGGGTATAGAAATTCCCCAAAAAATAAATGTGAAAGAAGACTATTTGCTGGATAGCAATCTGTTATTTGATGATGGGTATGAAGAAACATTCGATGAATCGGATGAAGAGAATAGTGGAGCGTACGAATATAATGTGACGATACCTTTCCGATTTTCGGGAGGTGCTTCTTTAAAATTAAGAAACCTATTGCTTTCGGGAAGCCTGGAATATACCGACTGGACCCAGCTGAAGTTCGATGCAAGTGATCTCATCTCCTTAAACCGCTATTTTGATACCCAATACCGGGAAACTCTTAAAATGCGGATGGGCGGGGAATATAGTATGCCGATCATCGCTTCGAGCCTGAGAGCTGGTTTTATTTACGAACCTAATCCAGCCAAAGGATTATCCAAGGATCATGACCGTAAATATTTTACCTTTGGTTATGGGGTTCTCATCGATCGTACCTTTCAGCTGGATCTCGCCTATATGCTGGGATCCTGGAAACAAAAAACGTATGGTGAATTATCTCCAGAGGGGACTGCTGAAGACATTACTTCCCATAAAATCATACTTAACGCATCCTTTCGCTATTGACCAACGGGCGCCACTGGCTTTTTCTGGTGAATAATACCACTATTTTTTTGAGCTGAAATGAGCATTATTTTTTGCCGGATTTATACCACCCTATTCTGCCGTATTTTTATCCGCTGATGATCTCATAAAAACACCGTCTATCTTTATTATTACTTTATAGTTACAGCCTCTTACCACAAAGGTCTTGATAAAGTTGTCTTTAAACCTTAAATTTGACCCTTTAGTAATTTACCAGGAAGGTAATGTGAGGAAAAAATATGGCTGATATTAATCCCTTTATATTTCGAGAATATGATATCAGGGGAATAGTGGAAATTGATCTCACCGAGCGAGTTGTAGAGTTAATAGGAAAATCATTCGGCACTTACTTGCAGCGGCAGGGCGGAAAAAAGGTTTCGGTGGGTGGTGATGTAAGGTTATCGACTGAACGTTTCCGTGCCGCCCTTATCAAGGGACTGACTTCCACAGGTATCGATGTCATCGATATTGGGGTTGTACCCACCCCCGTTCAATACTTCTCTTTATTTAAACTCCCGGTGGATGGTGGGGTGATGATCACTGGCAGTCACAATCCTCCAGAATTCAACGGATTTAAAATGTCGGTTGGACAGAGCAGCATTTATGGAGCTGATATCCAAAAATTAAGAGAAATCATTGAAAAAGAAGATTTTCTGACCGGAACCGGTAAGGTCAGGAAGGTCAATATTATTCCGGATTATATTAAAGACATCGCGAAGCGATTGGACATAAAAGGTAAAGTGAAAGTCGTATTTGATTGCGGAAATGGTTCTGCCTCTCTGGTGATTGAAGATTTAATGAAAGCCCTCGGAATAAATGCCTATTTCATGTACTGTGAACCCGACGGAACTTTTCCGAATCATCATCCAGATCCGACCATTATAGAATATATTGCCGATTTGCGGGAGCAGGTGTTGAAATTAAAGGCCGACATTGGAATTGCTTTTGACGGAGATGCTGACCGACTGGGAGTGATTGATGACAAAGGTGAAATTATCTGGGGGGACCGTTTACTCATATTATTTGCCAGGAATATATTAAAAGAAAAGAAAGGGCAGAAAATCATCTTCGAAGTGAAATGCTCGCAGGCTTTGCCGGAAGCCATTGAAGCTGCTGGGGGCGAACCAATTATGTGGAAGACCGGTCACAGTCTACTAAAAAAGAAAATGAAAGAAACGGGAGCAG
>CAYMXZ010000259.1:0-4879 GCA_964394475.1 uncultured Caldithrix sp.
GGGATATATCTTGCGATTCGTAATGGAAGGAAAAGAGGGATTAAAGAAGATGAAATTGTCAATATCGCTTTTATCATTATTGTTGCCTCTATCGTTGGTTCCCGGCTCTTCTACGTGCTTTTCCATTTAGATGAATTCAGAGGAAGATGGCTCTATGCGTTCTGGCCGGTTCAGGAAGATGGAACCATCGGTTTAGGTGGGTTGATTTTATTGGGAGGTTTTATACTGGCCTTTCTTTCCGCCAGTGTCTACATGGCCGTGAAAAAATTGAATTTTTGGAAAGTCGCTGATAGTCTGGTTCCCTCAGTTGCCTTCGGAGTTTTTTTAACTCGAATTGGTTGCTATTTAAACGGCTGTTGTTTTGGAAAAGCGTGCGATTTACCATGGGGAGTGGCATTTCCCCTCGATAGTCCAGCCGGTTCGATTATGGGAAACATTTCTATTCATCCGACTCAGTTGTACTCTTCTATTGGCGGGTTAATCGTCTTTTTTGTTTTGATGGGATTGCAACGTAAGAAAATTTTTGATGGATTGCTGACCGGCACATTTTTTATCCTTGACGGTTTCTTTCGCTTTACCATTGATTTTTACCGTTACTATGAACAGCAGATGTACCTGATCGACGGATTGGAATTTAATCAAATTGTCAGTCTTTTAATGTTTTTGACGGGAATTGCGATGATTATATATCAATGGAAGAAAAGAACTCCTGTCGGTTAGTCTATCGACCAATAAATTCTTGACTATATTGAGTTTAATTCATATATTGTTTGGCAGTTAACATAGGAGAATATCCATGAAAAGAATAGCTTACCTATTCTTACTTTTTTTCATAAGTTTTGCTTTACTGATATGGAGCAGTTGTGGATCAAGCCGACAAACAACCACCAAAAGCGGATCCGCCACGCAAGAGTCCAGTGAGGATTTTGATGAAATAGAAAAATTGCTGGGAATCTCACGCGATGATAGTAAAAAATCCACTCCCCCTGAAAAAAAACAAGTAGAGAAAAAATCTTCTCCTCAAGATAAGAAGCAGAGTCAACCGGCGGTTACTGAAACAAAAAAGCAGGATGACCTAATAACCCTGTTGGAAGTTGATGAAGGCAAAAAAACCGCACCGACCACCACAACCACTACCGCCGCCCCGGTTGAAGACCAAAGACTGATCCGATTACAGTCGCAAGTGGAGGAATTACAGAAAGAGATCAGGAAAAAAGATATGGAAATCGCTGATCTGAAAATGCAAATAGACATGAAAGACGAAGCACTTCAGAAAAAATCGTCTGCTCCGACCACTGATTACAGTTACTCTGCATCCAGTACCAAAACGAAAACCACCACCAGTCTGTCTGGTGATGAATATGTGCAGAATTATCAATCGGCACTCGATCTCTTTCACGAACGTCGCTATCAGCAAGCCATTACCGAATTTGAACAACTTTTAGCGATAGATTCCAGTCATCCATACGCCGATAATGCTCAATATTGGATTGGTGAATGTTATTATGCCATGGGCAAATATAATGAGGCGATAATGGCATTCGAAAAAGTCCAATCTTTTCCGAAATCAAATAAAAATGATTATGCCTTATTTAAGCTGGGTCAATGTTATATGAAATTGGGGAATATCGAAAGTGCCCGAAGAGAATTCCAACAATTGATTGATACCTACCCCGAATCCGAACTGGCACCCCGAGCGAGGAAATATTTGTCACAATCCTAGAGTGATTGATTTTAAAGAGAACTTTAGCAGCCTGGCGATCAAATAGACTTTTTATTTGCTATACTGTTGATGCGAACTAATCCAGTATTTTACCCAGGAATAAATCGAATCCAGTTCAGCGACTGTGATTAAAAATTGCTGGGCGACCTTTTTCCTCATCTCCAGGTCGTCTAACGTAGATCCGTGAGTAATGATTTCATCCACTAAGGTGTAATAAATTTCTAAGTCCCTCTTGGTAGGTGTTTGCGTGGGAATTTCTTGGGCCGTCCAATTGTTCAAACACCAAATATAACCTTTACCGGGAATGTAAACTGCTCCGGTAGAAGATGTATCACCAATTTGATCGGTTTCTTTAAAGACATAAATATAAGTCTTCTTTTTCGGAAGCGTTGCTGCTGGTCCTAAAGTAGACAACTTAATCTGTTCCATGACCTGGCTGGTTTTCAACCAGGGCGGGACTTTTATTTTTACAACATCATAGTCACTGTAAAAATTCATTCCAACGATGGAATATTGTGCTTGCAGAGAATCCTGTCCACAGGCTACCCCGCACATTAACCAAAATAGTAAAACAATACTGATGAGGTTTGAGAGAGACATAAGTGAAAATCACTTATAAAAATACAATATCTTTTTTGTTTATTATAGATATGGCTAAATTTAAATTTGAAAAAATAAGAAATCAAAAATTTTTAGTCTATTTGAATATATATCATATTTTATACAGGAAGAAAAGGATATGGCTAAAAAATTACTCATCTCATTTTTAATTATTTTTATCCTGCTCATTTTAGCAGCTGGATTATTCCTCATTTTTCAGGTTCAGCAAATGAAGCCAGATTACAGTGGTGAAACTCAACTGGCTGGACTCAGCAATGCGGTGAAAATAATCTGGGATGATCATGGAGTGATCCATATTGAAGGGAAAACGGTGGAGGACGTTGTTATTGCTTCTGGTTATGCAACTGCCAAAGAACGACTCTGGCAAATGGAAATGGTTCGTCGAGTCGCTAAAGGCCAGCTCTCAGAGATTTTTGGGGAGACGACCGTTAATATTGATCGATTGTTTCTCACCTTGAATTTGGATTCAATAACAATCCGAAATTATCAGCAAATTTCTGCCGAGTCAAAGGAGTGGTTACAGAATTATGCGACGGGGATTAATGCGTTTTTAAAGGAAACCCAAAATGATTTACCCATTGAATTTATGATAATGAGATTTAAACCTGCTCCCTGGACGGCAGAAGATTGTTTGTTGCAAAATCGTTTGATGGCCTGGTTGCTTAATTTCAACTGGAGATCTGATTTTCTGTACTGGCAGCTTGCTTCCAAAGTACCCGCCGAGAAAATGCCGGAAATTATACCCCAATGGAAAAATTACCCCAGCATTCTCCCGGATTATAGCACCACAAAAAATATCCAGCGATTAACGGATATCCACACACCGTTGCGAGAAATACTCAATCTACCCTCTGGTTTTGGGGGAAGCAACAGTTGGGCAGTATCTCCTCAGAAAATGAGAAATGGAAAGGCCTGGCTGGCTAATGATCCGCACCTGGGTTTGCAACTGCCTTCGATCTGGATAGAAATGCATTTAAAAACAGAAAATTTTGAAGTGATGGGCTTCGCCTTACCAGGTTCACCAGGTATTATCATTGGCCGCAATAATTTTATTGCCTGGGGATTAACGAATGGGATGATCGATGACAGTGATTTGTTTTTAGAAAAAGTGGATACGCTGGAGAATATTTTTTGGAAAAATAATGTCAAACTGCCTTTACACCGGCGAGAGCACTTGATCCGAATTAAAGATAAACCAGATCTTATTTATACGGTTTATGCCACCGAAACCGGCCCCCTGGTAAATGGAATCATTTCAGAGATGAAAACTTCACAAGCCATCTCGCTGAAATGGGTTGGTACTGAAAATTCAGATGAATTAAAAACCTTCATTGGTTTGGCTTTTGCAACCAATTGGTCTGATTTTAAGAATGCCCTGCAAACCTATGCCGTTCCAGCCCAAAATTTTGTGTATGCGGATCGGCAGGGAAATATTGGGTATCATTTGGCTGGAAAGATACCCATTCGCTCCTATGCGAGTGGTCTGATACCTCTTCCCGCCTGGGAGTCAAAGTATAAGTGGACAAATTGGATTGCATTTGATCAACTTCCGCAAATGTATAATCCCACCGAAGGATTTATTGTCACGGCGAATAATCAAATTCAGGATAACTTTCCTTTCTATCTTTCCGAGTTATGGGAGCCGCCCTTTCGGGCACTTCGCATTCGACAATTATTGGAAGAAAAATCGAATTTAGATTTTCAGGATATGGAAAGAATTCAAAATGACGAAATTAATCTTCTCGCCAAAGAAATTTTACCTATCCTTATAGCCGAATTGGATAGCGTGCCGATGCAAACCATATCAATGGAAAAAATAAAAACATTATTTTATGGCTGGGATTATTCCATGGATCAGGAGAGTATCGCGGCAACTATTTTTGAAACCATCCAGCATTTTTTAATAGAAAATATTTTTAAAGATGAACTGGATGATACGCTTTATAGTGATTGGCTGGAACTTCCCAACTCCATTTTACGGATTTTTTTGCAGGTGTTTAAGAACCAGGAATCGACCTGGTTTGACAATGTGCATACGTCCGAAACAGAGACTCGATCGAGGGTGATACGTCAAAGCATTGCTGAAGGTCTCAATTGGTTAGAAAAAAATAGAGGGTCAGATTTAACGGAATGGCGCTGGGGACAACTTCATCAATTAAAACTATCTCATGTACTGGGTAAAGTGGCAATAACCGATCGGATATTTAATCGTGGGCCTTATCCAGTATCCGGGAGTAATTGTACGGTAAACGTAGCCACGTATCGGCCGGATCTATCATTTGCCGTATATGTTGGGCCTTCCATGCGTTTCATCGTTGATTGGGGTTCGACAGACTGGTACTGGAGCATTATTCCGGGTGGTAACAGTGGACATTTTTTAAGTAAGTTTTATGATGATCAAATTGCAAGCTGGAGGGATGGGAGATTAAAGCAGGTAAATTTAGCGCCGGGTAAAAGTTCCCGTATGATACGTTTATTTCCATAGGAGAAAAAGAAATCTGATGATTTTAAAATTCAGCTTGACTGGAGTGGGGT
>CAYMXZ010000260.1:0-4878 GCA_964394475.1 uncultured Caldithrix sp.
ATTGGGGGCAGGTGTTTTCATTCCGCGATCGAAAAACAAGTGGCTGGCCTATATAGGAATTGTTGGTATTATTTTAGCGGCGGTAGGTAATTTTCTGCTGCTGGGTCAAAACTACTCAGCCTTTGGTGAAATGATCCGAGTCGATCAGCTATCCGTCGTACTAAATTATATTTTCCTCATCACGGCACTTTTCACTCTCTTATTAACAATCAACTATTCTGAGTTTGTAGAAATAGAATTTGTGGAATTTACTCCGCTGGTGCTTCTGGCCACCACAGGGATGATGCTCATGGCCAGTGCTGGTCATCTGATGATCATCTTTCTGGGATTGGAGACCATGTCCATCGCCCTGTATGTGATGGCTGGTTTTCGGCGGAGCAATAAATTTTCGCTGGAGGCTGCTTTAAAATATTTTCTTCTGGGCGCTTTTGCTACTGGTTTTCTGCTATATGGAATTGCACTATTATACGGAGTAGTCGGAAGCAGCAGTCTAAAAGCGACTATGGAATATTTTACCAAAAATTCTCTTTCTGCCAATCCGCTCACCTTAATCGGTTTGGGACTATTGGCAGTGGGATTTGGTTTTAAGGTAGCACTGGTTCCTTTCCATATGTGGACTCCGGATGTGTATCAGGGATCGCCCATGCCCGTCACGGCTTACATGGCCGTGGGAGCAAAAGCAGCAGGTTTCGCCGCCATATTGAGAGTTTTTATTCAGAGCGCTAATTTTATTTCCTTTCAGTGGGTGGATATTATATGGGTACTGGCCGTACTCACCATGACGGTGGGAAATATTATCGCGTTGGTGCAGGATGACATTAAAAGGATGCTCGCCTATTCCAGTATTGCCCATGCCGGATACCTGTTAATTGGTGTGGTAGCCGCTAATGATATGACCATTACCAGCGTGGTATTCTATCTGGTGGTCTATCTGCTGATGAATATGGGGGCTTTTGCGATAGCGGGACTGGTGGGCTCTAAAGAAGAAAAGAAAACCCAAATAACTGCTTTTCATGGCTTAGGTTATTCTAATCCCCTCATTGGAGTGGTAATGGCGATTTGTATGTTCAGTTTAGCAGGCTTTCCACCAACGGCCGGTTTTATTGGCAAATTTTATCTCTTTAGTTCTGCCATGCAATCTGGCTACCTGTGGTTAGTGATTATCGGCGTAATTAATTCGGTAATATCGGTGTATTACTACCTGCGAATCGTTGTGGCCATGTACATGCATAAACCGGAAGAGGAGGCCGAAAGGGTGCAACTGATGGCCGGCACCCGCTTGGTCTTACTGGTTTCTGCCCTGGGAATTTTAATTTTAGGAGTCTTACCTAATTCATTCCTTCGCTTAATCTATTCCTTTTAACTGAGGTGTAGAACCTGATTCATTGGGATACCACGATGAGCAACACAGCATAATAAAAGTGGAAATTTTTACTTAAAGTATAAAGTTGGAAACCTTTTTTCCGATGAATCATTAATAGAAAGTGTGAAAATATAGATAAAGAATGAACAAAATATTAGAAGAGATGTTTTTCGAAAATTAGTTTGCTTTTAGAGGGTTCAATTAATAAATTTTCCAGCCATTTAAATATTGAGGGTGTGTATCGGTATTTGTTAAGGATTTATTTTTTTGTTGTTCGTAAATAAAGAAATGGATGTAAATGATATCCTTAGCAAATAGGTTGCACCCCACAATTACAACCGAATGTAAAGTGGGTGAATATCACATTCGGTTTTTGTGTTTATTATGGAGGTTTGTATGAAAACTTTTTTGTGGTTATTGACCATCATTCTGCTCATTCCCCTTTTCCTGAGTCCCTTATTGGCTCAAGGCGAAGCAACTGTACTGTTCCTGATTATTAATCCTGGTGCACGACAGGGAGGAATGGGAGAAGCCGGCGTGGCCACTGCCGATGATGCCACCGCCATTTATTGGAATCCAGCCGGTTTGGCTTTTCAATATGAAAATCCCGAAGTGGATAAAAAAGGTGAGGCAACCCTGATGCATGTGAACTGGTTGCCGCAATTTAATTTGTCGGATATGTACTACGACTACGCGGCCGGCCGCTATTATCTGCAGGATATTGGAACCGTTGGTCTGGCTATTCAATATATCAGCTACGGTGAAAGTATCTACACCGGTGAAAGCGGACCAGAAGAATTAGGTCGCTTTAATAGCAGTGAGGTGTCCATTACCGGGAGCTATGCCTTAAAACTCAAACCCAATTTAGGCTTTGGAGTGAATCTAAAATATATTTATTCCCGTTTATCCCCCATCGAAGTGAAAGTAGGGGCAGAAAAAGGAAAAGGTATTGCTTCTGGATTTGCCGTGGATCTGGGGCTGCTCTATCACCCGAATTTTATAAAAAAACTCAGCCTGGGAGCGAACATCAGTAACATTGGCCCCAAAATCTCTTATGTGGATTATACCCAGGCCGATCCACTCCCCACCAATTTAAGATTAGGATTGGCCTATCACCTGGTAAAGAGCCAGTACAACACTCTAACTCTGGTTTATGATACCAATCGGCTATTAGTCCATCGCGACAGTACCAAGGTGGATGGTGTTTTTGAAGCCATGTTCTATTCTACCTGGGCTAGCGAGGATGTCTTTAAAAAATTCACCCATTCTTTAGGAGTGGAATACTGGTATACCGATTTGATTGCACTGCGAGCCGGATATTTTTATGAGGATCCGAGCGCTGGTGGACGAAAATTCTATACCTTTGGGGGCGGATTACGCTATTCGATCTTCGGGTTCGATTTTAGCTATATCCTGGGTTCGGTGGAAGACAGCCCATTGTCTGATACCATGCGATTTTCCCTTGGAATTAAATTCTAAAAATTTTTGACATACCTCCCTGATAATAAACAGGGAGGTATTCTTATGATGAATAACCCAATCTTGGATCCAGATAATGAGGTTCTCAAACTGTCTGTGGTTTTTTGTCTTCGGCATTGTTTTCCAAAACCTTGCACCTGCCCAGAATCTACCGGCCGATACGAGTCGCATTCTGGCGATTCGCGTGGAATTCGTTGAGGATAATGCGGCCACCACCACCGGTAGTGGTAAATTTGATCTATCTCAATCTAACAACCCCTATCAAGTAGATCCTCCACCACACTCAAAAGCCTATTTTGAGGATCACCTGCTATTCCTGAAAAATTATTACTTTAAAGTATCCGGCGGGAGATTGGTGGTATTGGGAGAAGTTTTCCCGGCATCTGAGACGCAGGCCTATCAACTTGATCAGCCAATGACCTACTATAATCCCAACCGCACGCCGGAGGAAAACAATCTGGCGCTGGCCCGTTTGTTTCGCGACGCCGTGCTCAAAGCCGATGAAGACCCGGCGATCGATTTCGGTCGCTACCAGAGTCTGATTATTTTTCATGCCGGGGTGGGTAAGGATGTTGATCTCGGTTTCGATGAAACCCCTCAGGATATTCCCTCCTTATTTGTAACATCACATTTTTTAAGTCAATATCTGGGTACTTCCGGAATTCTAGTGGATAATGGGTCCGTACAAATTACCAGTGGTATCATTGCTCCGGAAACAGAGAGTCAGGACGGAATTGAATTGGGTTTGACTGGAATCCTGACCTCAAATTTTGGCTCTCAGCTGGGTTGGTTGGATCTTTTCAGTCCGGTAACGCGACGCAGTGGGGTGGGTCGATTTGATCTGATGGATGTCGGACTGTTTAATGGAGATGGGTTGCTTCCTGCTCTGCCGTCGGCCTGGACCCGCCTGATGGCCGGTTGGGATGAAGCAATCAATATTCGGTATGCTCTGGGGGATGAATTTTCCGTTTATTCTACGCTGTCAGCAGGCCCGGAGAAAATTTATCGGATCCCCATAAATGATTCTGAATATTTTTTAATTGAAAACCGCTATTCTGGAAAGCTGAGTTTCGACAGTCTGCAGTATGAATTGTCTTATAATAGACCTCAGCGAGCCAATGCCAGGGAAGTCCTGCAGACCTATTTTTCTGATCAGGTGGTATTCAGTCCGCGCGGCGTATTGACGGATGTTGAGAATCCGGATATTGGCCTCCCGGGGAGCGGCTGTCTGCTCTGGCATATTGATGAAAAAATTATCGAAGCTAATCGGCTGGAAAACCGGATTAATGCTGACCCTGAACATCGAGGCGTGGATGTGGAAGAGGCCGATGGGTCGCAAGATATCGGGCAGGAGTACGATTTTCTTAGTCCAGGATATGGCTCAGAAATCGGTTGGCGCCTGGATATGTGGTATGCTGAAAATTCTTCACCAGTTTTTAAAAATATGTTCTCACCTACCAGTCAACCCAATAGTCGCAGTTATTATCACCGGGCAAATAGTCATATCAAAATATTCGATTTTTCATCACCCGATACGGTGATGAATTTCAAGGTTGATCTCACCATCTGGCAGCAAAATTTTCCGCGACGAATACATCCGCAGACTTATGGCCAGGTTCGTGCCATGAAAAATACTGATCTTGATTATGATGGGAAATGGGATCTGGTTTTCATAACCTCTACCGGTAAAATTCTAACAGTAAATGAAAACGCTGTCTCAAATTGGGGAAGTGATTCATTGCTGGTCGCAGATATTGGTCAGGAACCCGTCGTTCCTCCGGTGCTCTTTAATAACCCAATCACCACCATTGGCAAATCGAAAGGTTTGATCATACTTACACCAACGGGTTCTATTTTTGGTTTTTCCTTTCGCCCTCAGCATCGTATCGATACGCTTTTCTCTCCAATCCACACGCAGGCTGAAATTACCACTCATCCTGCAGGGTTTATTCGGCCTGATAGCTCTGTTCATCTGTATTGGGGGACAAAAACCGGGTCTGTTTATCATCTGCAAGTGGGGTCGACCGGAGTCACCT
>CAYMXZ010000261.1:0-4778 GCA_964394475.1 uncultured Caldithrix sp.
AACGACCAGGAATTTTTCAAAATATCTTTTTATTCTGGTTGCTTTATTTTTGATCTTCATCTGGTCGGTTTTGTTTATCTATCAATGCTATCTACGGGAAAAGGTGAAAAGAGAACTTCAGTTAAAAGGAGAGCAGGTTGTTGATGAGCTTACAAAAGTAAAATTAGGCGGAGTGGAGCAATGGATCAGAGTGAGAGGGAATCATCGAAATAATCCCATATTGTTGTTTGTGCATGGAGGCCCTGGAGCTCCTTTATTTCCTGCCATTAAAAAGATTCACCATACCACTCACATTGAATCATTGTTTACGGTGGTTTATTGGGAACAACGTGGATCAGGCAAATCGTTTCATTATTCAATTCCTTCCTACTCCATGACTATACCGCAATTCATTTCTGATGCCAGTAAGCTTTCTCGCTATTTGCAGACGAAACATCAGGTACCTCGCATTTATTTGCTGGGTCGTTCATTTGGAAGTCTGGTCGGTATTCTCACGGTTCAGAAGAATCCTGAATTATTTTATGGGTATATCGGAGTTGGGCAGCTGGTGACTCCGCTGTTAAATGATAGTCTCTCATATGAGAAGACACTGGAATTAGCCAGGACGCAAAAAAATACCAGAGCCCTGGAAGAATTAATCTCTCTTGGATATCCACCCTATGATTATCGGCAGGTATTACTTCAACGCCGCTGGCTGACTCGGCTGTCGGAAAAGGAAGATTCGACTGGTATCTGGAAACACAACAGCAAATATTTTTTTCATTTGAAAGAATTACTATCAACCCCTGAATACTCTCTGCTGGATATTTTCAAAATGGGAACTGATCCTTATTTCTCAATTCGTCATTTATGGAATCATGACCTGTACCAGCTTGATTTGATGCAACAGCTAAAGGGTCTGGATGTACCGGTTATTTTCCTGTGTGGAAGAAACGACAATTTTACTCCCTCTGTTTTAGTGGAAAAATTTTATGAACAGTTGAAAGCACCAGCGGGTAAATGGTTCGTCTGGTTCGAAAATTCTGGACATTTTCCAGAGTATGACGAACCCCGCCATTTCCGGGAGGCATTACGGAACTTTGTCATTCTATCCTCTACAGGATTGATTGACTAAAATGCTTAACTGATTTTCCTATTTGACTCTTTTGCGTGGTACCATCTCGTCCATATTAGCCAGATGATAAACCAGAGCGGCGATGATAGCGGCATTTTGTTTGACATCGTCCTCTATTAAATAGTCATAAACATCCATGTTGCTGTGATGGACTATTGATAAATAATTCAAAGGATCCTGAATGAATTGAAAAGCTGGAATATTCAACACATCAAAGACTTCATGATCGGTATAGGTTGTGCTCTGAATCGTCAGCGTCGTGGCGTCCCAGTCGGCCAATGGTTGCAATAATTGACGGAAAAGAATTCGCGCCGCTTCATTCCCCTGCAGAAAGAGACCGCGAATTTTTCCAGCTCCATTATCCAGATTCAAATACACAGATATTTTTTGAGGTACGCTGTTCAACTTTCCAGTCCGAATATTGCCAACCCGCTTTTCCACATAATCCCGTGAGCCGAGGTATCCCACTTCTTCACCAGTCCATAGTCCGATTCCTACTGTTCGTCGTAGAGGTAATTGCAGTGTTTGCAAAATGCGCATCACTTCCATCATCACCGCGCAATTCACGGCATTATCGGCTGCTCCTGTCCCGGCTTGCCAGGAATCGAGATGAGCCCCGATTAAAACTCTTTCCGAGCTCAATTTATTATCTCTTCCCGGTATTTCCCCCAACACATTCACCTGATATTTGGGGTTATCAAAAAATGTGGTTTGCAGGTTTATCTTAAGAGTTGGCTTTACTCCTTTTTCGATCATTCGAATCAGGCGATAAAATTGTTCATTGGCAATAACAATAGCCGGAACTGGTTTTATGGTGCGATCTTTCCCTAAATATATTTCATCCACTCTCACCACACCATACATCCTATCGCTTGGTTCAATTAGTACCGCTGGCGATGCTTCCAGCAATAATTTTTGCAATCGCAGTTCTTGTTGCTCCTCATCTTGCCAGCCTGGAAACCGATCCTTTAGAGGTAAACGATCTTCCCATTTATTCAACGGTTTTTCGGGAAATGGTATTAAGCTCCTTTCGGCTTCTTTCAATTCTTCTTCACTCCAGCGGTGCGATAATGGCTGGAAATTTGGTAAAATTGGTTTGCGCAGATCGATGAGTACGATACGATCTTTTATGATATTACTATATTTTTTCAAAGAATCTTCATGAAAGATATTGCCTACTACTACTGGTTCACCCACTAACTCTCCAGCAGTACTCCTGCATCCCGCTCGAGCATAACCCCATATAGGTGAATAGTAAGGTTTCACCATCTCGATGGAGATGGCATCCATCCGCCATCCGCTCCGCATACTATCTATTTGATCCAGAGTTACGTTTTTTATCCCCCAGCTTTTCAACTGCTCTGCTGCCCATTGAGCGGCAGCAAAGTATTCCGGCGTGCCGGCTACACGTGGTCCATACACATCGGCAAGATAGCTGGTAAGTTCCATCACCTGCGAATGCTGCAGTGCTTCTTCTTTGATGCGAGCGATGATCTCCTGATCAATTTTTATGGTTTGGGCGATTGCTAAAAAAATAAAAATCAGGAGAAAAAAAATGATTATTTTTTTCATATTTATTCCAATCCAGGCTTTGAATTACCACTTGCTTAAATAGTTAAAACATCGGATCCCAGGGAGGTAACTTAATCGGCCTTTGCTCGAGTACATTCAGAACTGCTGAATCGACAAAATCTTTTTTTACCACCAGTCTGAACATATATTCATTCATCCATTCATCGGTCATGTTCAGGTAACCGTCATGACCCTTTTCTTTTCCCCAGCTATTTTCTAACAACCATTTGGTGGGCCAGCCTGTTTCCAGGGTATCCATCCCCATCAGGGCCATGCCATGAGTAGAACCACTGTCGAAAGTTAAGATACGGGCTCTTTTATCCATTTTAAATTTAACACCCAGCAGTGATTCATAATCATAAATTCCCAGCGCCAGGTAACCTTCTTCGGTATACAGTTGCTCGCCCACATCGCAGGAGAAATACATCGGATAGCCGGCTAAAATAGATTTTTTAGCGAACTGCTTGAGTTGCTTAGCTGGAACATTAACAAAGGTCCAATTTGAACTTTCCCATACATTGCGGTCATACTCAATTTCATACAATTTATAATACTCTTTCGATGGATCGTCCATCATCATTACATAACTATCCAGATCTTCTTCTACGTATTGCTGATAAAATTCAAGGGGTGTATATTTTTTATAAGGTGACAATTGGTTATTTTTATCCTTATAGCGCCAGTTGAATTCTTTGGGAGGTTCACCAAGGCAAATCACAAGCATACGGTAGACTTCTGATAAAATTTGCACTTTCTGATCGCGCAGTTGTTTTTCATTTTTACCCTGTTCGTGTAATTGTCGGAGCAGGAATCCGCCCTCTCGTAATTTCTTGGTAATCAACTGGTTCATCATTCGGGTATTCTCACTGCTATACGATTCCGGCATGGCTTCTTTTGGAATCATTCCGTATTTTCTGGCCAGACTTCCCAGCATGCTCCACACCCCGCCATCATCCAGGGCATTTTTGAAAATCCATTCCACCAGACGGTCATCCATTTTTTTAGTCCGGGTTTCGATCACGGCTTCCAGAAAACGGTTAGATTTTTCGAATTGATCCCAGAAAAACAAATAGTTCTCGGAAAATTCAAAATTTTTAAATTGATGTTTTTTGATAATGGCCGGACGCAATACATTCAATGCCGAAAAAAGCCAGCAGCGACCGGTGGATTTTTGATTGGTAACTTCTCCAGTTTCAATCCGACAGGCAAAATGATGATCCAGATCTGTCAGCACCTGTCGATCCAGGACCAGCTTATTAATATCATTGGAAGCCACCGCATTCATAATGCCTCGGGTCTGCTCATCAATGGTCAGCGATTTTTCAATGGTTTGCAGAACAGCCGGGGAGATAATGCGTGGATCGCTGCTCTGACCTATACCTGATTGAAAGAGAATTATATTCATTAAAACGGAAACCAAAATAATAAAAAATAATGATTTCATGAGATGCTCCTTCTGAGTTTCGGTTAGAGTTAAATTATCTTTTCTACGCACGTTAAGTTACAGCAGAGAATTTCTGGTGTAAAGGCCATTGAAATTTTATATGTCGATCGACCCTAAAAAAGACAGTTATAAAAAATTACTATGATTGAAAGGAAGTATTGCTTTTTTAATTTTGGCAGTGATGTAACGAAAATTAATCGCTTGCGTACAAATTTTGAAGTAAATTTTATGAGTAAGTTAGTCCAGTTTATTGAATCGCTTCTTTTACTAATCATTTCGTAAAGGAGATTGTGATGAAAAATTCTGCGAGAGTAAGCGGAATGGTGTTTTATTTTATTTTTGTGGGTTGTTTCCTTGGATATGCTCAAAAATCACCAGTCACTTATGGCATTCGCGGCGGGCTTCATCTGGCGACAATTAATCAGGATTTTGAAGACGAAACAGTTTTGGTGGAGGGTATCCCTTTTACTCTGGATTTCAATAAGAATTATTATGTGACATATGGGATGGGAGGATTTATAGAGTATCGTTTAAATCCCATGTTTGCTTTACAGTTAAACGCCTTATACAGTATAAAGGGGGTGTTGGTTAAAACCGAATTTTCGACCACCATTGAGGATTCCATCCTCATTGATGGGAGTCTGGAAC
>CAYMXZ010000262.1:0-4767 GCA_964394475.1 uncultured Caldithrix sp.
ACTGATAGGTCTGTCACCCGATACGCCTTATCCCGGCGCCAAACAGCTGGCCATTCATCCGGTCAGCGGAGAGTTTACTGGATTATTGGAAGAACAGTCGCGGTTGGCCGTATACAAATTTTTGCCAAAATGGGATTATCAGCGCCTGCAGGGAAAATATCCAGAAGTGTTGAAACAATTTCATCGATTTGGAATAACGGCAGTTCACTCTGTCGAAACTGCCGATGAATTTCGTATTAGCCAGGGAGCCCGGCGAGCACAGCAATTAGGAATGAGAATATTCTGGTATTTTCCCTATCAGCTAATCGATCAGGCAAAATCGCTCGCGATTGAACAGGGTATGGGCGACGAGTATCTGCAAATAAGCGGTATAAAAATGTTTATAGATGGCGCCTTTGGCTCACAAACGGCGGAGTTATCAGAAAATTATGATGGTTTAACTCACGCGGGCACAGAAGTTATGTCAGAAGCCGAACTCCAGGAAATAGTAGCGGCAGCTGTAGCCAACCGCTTATCCTGTGCTGTTCATGCGATTGGTGATCGAGCGGTTCAGAAAACTTTACATGTGCTGGGAAAATTTTCTGAAAAAAGTCAGCACTCTGGTTTGCGCCATCGCATCGAACATGCCCAATTGATACAACCCAACGATATTCCGCTTTTTAAAAAATATCATATTTATGCCAGCGTTCAGCCCATCCATCTGGCATATGACATTCCGATCATCAGAAAATATTTATCCAGTCGGGCTCATTTAACTTATCCGTTTGGTCAACTCCATCGTCAGGGAGCCCGCTTGCTTTTCGGTTCAGATATTCCCGTGGAGAATTTTAATCCCTGGCTGGGCATTTATACGGCTATGGAACGTAAATATCTGTTCAAAAAAGATGAGCCAGCATTTTTCCCGGAGCATAAACTCGATTTATTGAGCTGTTTACAGGCGTACACGATGAATCCGGCGGAAGCAGTTGGAATGAGTGATCGTCTGGGAAGAATTCAACAGGGGAAGTTGGCTGATTTTTTCCTGTGCAATCAGGATATTTTTGAAGTAAGAGCGGAACAACTAAAAGATACCCATTCTATTCTTACCGTGATGGGCGGTAAGGTTTATTATGAAGACACCGGGTTTTTGTATTGATTTATTTCATTCCTCTCAGGCTGTTTTTTATAACTATTAAATTTACCTTGCCCTTTCTACTGTCTTCTCCAGTTTAACATTTTAACTGGAATTATTGCCATCCGAAATTCCTATAGCTAATCCGATATGAATATGTCGCTTCTATGAAGTAACACATCTATTTTGATGCGGGTGAGCTACAGACCTTTCACGCCACCAGGACTTTCCGTTTGAAAATGCCGATAATGTTTTTTATCATTATCTCTGAAAAACACCAAGATAAAAAACCGTATTTGTGATAGTAGTGAGTCAAATACTAAGGGAGGGAAACTATTCCTTTAAATATATATTGTGCTGAATATCCTGTTCCATGATGAGCACCGCCCAAAATAGAAAGGTGAATCACTGGTAGTAACAGGACATATAAGGCATTAAATAATCGGAAATATTTTTGCGAATTTGCGAGCCCATTCCATAGCGGCTTCTTCATCGGTCAGCTCACGCCCTTCCTGGTCACGCACCGTATTCTGATAGGTTTTAATGTAACAAATCTGTTCAATGAGTCTGATCCGGTAAGCATCATCTTCGTCAATGAATTCAACCCCCACTTCGGCTCGGCCATTTTTTTCCAGGCACCAGATCACTCGTCCCAATCCTTCAAATTTCGGGTCGATGGTTGGAATGCGAATTTTTAAAATGGTTTCTGGCGCCAGTGGTGATTCGGTTGTAAAACATATTCCTCCGGTACTGATATTTCGGGATTCATCGCTAAATTCATAGTTTTCATTTCCGATTTTATACTCGATGGGAATGGTAAGGGGGTGGCGAATATATTTCCTCATTTCTTCATAAGGCATGATCAATCCTCAAAAATTAAGGTACTTTTATATTATCTACAATTTTTTGGATGACTTTAATTGTGGTTCTATACTCCCGCCTCGGTGAGCGCCTCAAGGACGAAAGATATTAAGATATACGTCAAATTTTTTTGATCGAAAGGAAATATTAGATTTATTTCATTCGACAGATCAACCCAACCGGTTATAATTTCTTTTTTGCTGCGGTAGTGCTGTCATTCATTTCATTTTTTTAAAATCATTTCCATCTCCTGAAATTCAGCGGGTGATAATTGCTCTTTAAGATCGTGCCAGGAAATTTTATTGGTATTTAGCAAATGAAGCAAAATTGAAGAATACACCTGTCGACTGCCCTCCAATTCTTTCTTCAGGTCGGTATACTTATCGTTCAGTATATCGTATTTAGTCTGCAAACGGACATTTTCTATTTTGCAATTGACGAAGGTAAAGAGTAGAATAATGAAAATGGCGATCAGGATGGCAATTTCTATTAGTTTGATAATCATTTTAGACAAGAAATGACCTCCTTTTTAAAATATTTGAACCATTGATCGTTCTCAGAAAAATTACGATTATTTTATCTAATTTAATTTTAAACGATTATAATTTCAGCTGATTTTTTCACTCATTTTTTACAGATATTCTGAATAGGAATAAAAAAATTATTCGAAGTTTTTTACATGAATCATCGTAGAGGCGACATCTTTTAGCTCGTCAGTATAAGCATACATTTTGAGCTCCCTCGGAACAGTATGTGAACATCTGATTAATGGTGGGTATCTGGAAAATTTCCCACACATATGGGAGAGCCCATTCAGTTTTAATAAAATCACATCTATAAAGGAAATATCAAAAGTTAATCTCAGACAATTTCCTTTGCGATATCTTATTATGGAAAAAATTTATTTTGAACAATTATCAGATCTATTCACGGATTGAATCTGTAAAATAAGAAGTCATGCCTGCTTATAAAAGTGATGTTAAAAACGGAGAAGTCAGCGTGAATCAAATAAGCTGAATTTTAAAGAATTTTTCCGAAGGGAAGTCGAGGAGAGTCTTGCCTTCCCTCCGGAAGTAAAATTGATTTTTTCCGATCACTTTTTAAATAACTTTTTTTTCATCGGTAGTGAAAAGCTCACTATTTCCTAATGATTTTAAAATTTTAATGTAAAGCCGGTCCGATGATTGTACTGCTGTAATGTTTTCCCATTTCATGTTTAATGCTCAGCGTGATAAGCCGATTCCCATTTTTTAATCCTTCAATCTGTGCCATGGCCATACCGAGGCTAATCACCCAATCGGGCGCATTTCGGAAAGGGCGAAGATCGATATCCGAACCATAATCCATATAACTGTAAAAAGAAGTATAGGTTTGAGTGTACAGCTCCGTTGGATTAAATAGTTCGGGAACCTTCATCGACATTGTTACCTGACTGGATGTATAGCGAATATAAGGCACAATGGAGATTAAAAATCCCAGTGGAAAATCGGCCCCCATTCCAATTGAGTAGTTCGCCGTGAGTGTTTTTGCTTTGATGTCCTCATTTACTCCCAGCATTTCATAGATTGGTCCCATATTCAGGGAAAAGTAATTGATGACATCACCAAAAAACAGAGCGACCGTAGGTTTCATAGAGATGATCTCGCCGGCGATATCTCTCTTTTCCCCATTCACTAGATCGATGACGGCATTAAAGCCCAGGCTATAGGCATTGGTGTGAATTTTATTATCGTCACCTTCGGTGAGTCCGAAGGGCATAGAAACGTTCATATAGGAAAAAAATATATTGGCACCGTTTTGGGCTCCCAGGAACGTTTTTTTGTTTGAGAAAGCATAGTTGGCATTGAATCCATAGGCGACCGGTTTGCCGTTCAGCCCGGCTTCACTTTCCAATTCTCCCATGGTGTAGTGGATGCCGGTAATCGTAAATTGCTGTACTCCTGGAAAAAATTTCAGACACGGCACCGGCGGAGGTGTCAGCTTAAATGATGATCCACTATCCTGAGCGGGTAAGGCCCACCAGCAGATCAACAATAGAACTCCTGCTAACAGAAAAACTTTAGACATATCTTCTCCTTGATTTTAAGGTCCTTAAATTTTTAGTTTGAATTTGTGGTCAATATCGTGGCAAATTTCTTGACAACCTGATTGACTGCCTTACGGGTGGCCATGCCGATGGTGGTTTCATCGAAACCGGCGGTACCGAACTCAAATGTCAAAGCCACGCCAGCCGTTTGGGTACTGCTCTGTCCGATTCCGGTAGCAGCCATCATTATTCTCCCAGTTTCAACATCCACCATTCGGGCATCAATGACGACTCTGGTAATAATCGTTTTTTTGCCACCCATCCCGACAAAGGTTCCCATTTTCCGGATACCAAATTCGCTCACTTCACCAATCACTACTCCTTTAGCGCCCAGAATTTTTCCAACCCGGGCGGCGGTGGCTGGATCAACCAGACCACTTAAACCCAGAGCTTGCTCTTCTACTATTTTTTGGATGACTTCTGAATTGCGTTCGACCACCGTAAAACGATCCGAATTCACCAATGCAGTCACCAGCATATTGGCAATTCCTCGCCCAATGCGCGGGTCATCGAAATCGGTTTGATTTTGCAAATCCAGCACGGCGATTGATAGCCGCTCGCCATCATAGGGTGGTAAATTCAGAAAAAGATCCGCATCATTCTCCTGGGTGGAGGAAGGAGGGGTGGATGCACAACTTATGAATAACAGTAAAATGCCCAGTTGCAAAAGAAAATATTTTACCATAGAACGCCTCATCACATTCTTTTT
>CAYMXZ010000263.1:0-4754 GCA_964394475.1 uncultured Caldithrix sp.
TGCTGAAGCAAACGGCATTGGTGGGATAGCAGGATTCATCCATACAGGATTCCAGGCGTTCACCGCAATTTTGCTGACGGTAATAATCACTGACCGGCATATATTTGGAACGAATAATCGATTTTCCCATCACCGGCTCTTGGTTGATGGCCGACATGTATAATAATTCATCTTCCAGAAAATTTCTTAAATCTTTCATTTGCAGAGCGGTTAAAGAATTAAAAATCGTTTCCAGCTCCTGCTTATCAATGATTCTCATCAGAATTTCGGTGCGCTGAAAAAGCGACAATTTTTGTGATGTTTCCGGACTCATTCCTGTTTTCCTTTATCACGGTGTTCGGGAAAATGTTAATTGCTGAGCGAAAATGAATTAGGTTTTATTCAGAAATTTATTGATATCTGCCTTATTACCCACCAGAATCAAATGATCATCTTTTTCGATAATTGTTTTGGCATCCGGCACCATGGTTTGAGTTCTGGTCTTTTCTTCGCCCTTTTTGTTTTTTTCCAGATACGTCCGCTGAATGGTGACCAGATTTAACCCATACTTGCGGCGCAGTTGAATTTCTTCCAGGGTTTTTCCCACAAAATTAGCCGGGGTCTTTAATTCGATAACCGAAAGCTGACCGCCCAGAAAGAAGATTTCTCGAAAATGCGGATGCATCAACGAGTAAGCTAACCTCTCGCCGCTCTCCTGTTCGGGTAATACGACCCGATCAATGCCAACGGCTTTTAAGATTTTTTCTTCGATAGGTTTGGTGGCGCGGGTGATCACCAGTGGAACTCCCATTTGTTTTAACAACACCGAGGTCAGCAAATTGGACTCAAAGTCTTCTCCAATGCAAACAATGGCCACGTCCACTTCATGAATTCCCTGTGCTTTTAAAGCATTTTCATCGGTGCTATCCAGCTTTACGGCCACCGCCACATAATCCTGAATATGTTCCACCCGTTCCATTTGCCGATCAACCGCAATCACTTCCGCACCTTTTTCCGTCAGGGCCTGGGCCAGACTGGAGCCAAATGTTCCTAATCCGAGAATAGCAAATTTTCGCATCGCTTTCACTTCTTTCACTTTTAGATAATTTATTATTTTTTCCGTTGACTCACAAATACATATTTTCCTCTGGTTCTCTCAACAAAAAAGGCGGTTTTTTTGAACCGCCTTTGTTTGCCTCACCAGTGGAGAATTTTAAGCAATGGTGACGCTTTTATCCAGATAGACATCCTGGATGGCATTTAAGATTTCCACACCTTCTTTCATGGGACGCTGGAAGGCTTTGCGGCCGGAAATAAGTCCCATTCCACCTGCCCGTTTGTTGATTACCGCCGTGCGCACTGCCTGTGCCAGATCGTCTTTTCCAGAGGCGCCACCAGAATTAATCAGTCCCGCCCGGCCCATGTAACAATTGACTACCTGATAACGGGTCAAATCGATGGGATGGTCGCTGGTGAGCTGGGAATATACTTTTTCATGAGTCTTGCCGAATTTCAGAGCATTGTAACCGCCATTGCATTCCGGTTGTTTTTGTTTCACAATATCCGCTTCCAGAGTAACCGAGAGATGATTCGCCTGCCCGGTTAAATCGGCAGCCAGGTGATAATCCACATTGTCCTTTTTGAAAGCTGAGTTCCGCAGATAAGCCCACAAAACGGTGACCATACCTAACTCATGGGCATAACGGAACACCTCACTGATTTCCTGAATCTGACGGGAGGATTCGGCTGAGCCAAAATAAATCGTCGCTCCCACCGCTACCGCTCCCATATCAAAGGCCTGATCCACACTGCTGAACAAGATTTGATCGTACTTATTGGGATAACTCAGGAATTCATTGTGGTTCACTTTTAACAGAAAGGGAATTTTGTGCGCGTAGCGACGGGCTACCGATCCCAGCACACCCAGAGTAGAAGCGACTGCATTGCAACCCCCTTCAATGGCTAACTTCACAATATTCTCCGGATCGAAATATTCAGGATTCGGTGCAAAAGAAGCACCCGCGGAGTGCTCGATTCCCTGATCCACCGGAAGAATCGAAATATAGCCGGTTCCTGCCAGTCGACCAGTGTTGAAAATCAGCTGAAGATTCCGCAACACATTGGGACTGCGATCGGAGCCAACATAAATGCGATCGACAAAATCCGGACCCGGTAAATGCAATTTTTCCTTCGGCACCGTTTTGCATTGATGATTGAGAAGATAATCTGCCTCCTTACCTAATAATTCAGCAACTTTAGTTTTCATGTTCTACTCCTTAAGTTATTGATTTTATGTCATATTTCGTTTTAAAGAATGCAAAATATAATAAAACATTATAGAATAATAAAGAAAAAGGAAAGATTCATTCGCCTCTCGCTGAATCACCGGCGGTCCTGAAAATGTATTCAAAAGCGGATGAAATAAAAAGGAGGGCCGTTCGGTGCTGACTTTTCAATTTTTATTTCGGCACCAGTTCGATTTGTTTCTTCTCCACCCTTTATTGATCGGAGATAAATTATGCTTTACTTAGATCGAGCCTCGGTGTATAATTGCATCAAATGCTATAATTGAAAAGGAGAGCCGAACGATGAGTATCCCGGAAATTACCCTGGAAGATTTTCAACAGGTGCTCACCCCGCAAAATATAAAAGTCTTGCAGGTCATTTTTCTGGCCTTGGGTCTGGGGGTGCTTATTTTTGCAGTGATAGCCTTCACTTTTTATTTTATACTTCCCCAGAATGAAGAACCTGCCGATGTCTCTGCCATCAGAGTTTTAACCATCATCCATCTCCTTCTCTTTCCGGTGGTCTTCTATATTTCTAAACAGCTATATGACCGCTTATTTCAGGGACACCGATTTTCCCAATTACCCGGCGATCCAGCACAACTCCAGCAGATGTCACGTCTCACTCTTGCTGAGAACGTTCTGGCGATTATCCGCACCACCAGCATCATCCGTCTGGCCATGTGGGAAGCTCTGGCGCTATTCGGCCTCACTATTTGCTTTCTGGGCAGTTTACAGGGGGTTCTACAACATCATCCGCTCTACTGGATTAATCTGATCTCTGCCATTATTTTTGAGATGATCGTTTTCAATGAATTCCCTTCCCGTCTGAAGTTGGAATTACTTTTCCGCGAGAAATGGCCCCAACAAACCATTTACCGGTAGAAGCAAAAAATTATGGGTACTTCTGAGAAAATTTTTCGCTCACGCTGGAATCTCACTCGACTCTTTGCGCAACTTGTTTTAAAAATTTCAGGCTGGAAAACCACCACCATCCCGCTGAATTTTTCCAAATTTATTCTGATCGGCGCTCATCACACTTCCAACTGGGACTTTGTGATCGGCTATCTGGTAATGTCGGCCATTGGCCTGAAACTCAAATGGGTAGGGAAGCATACTCTTTTTCGCTGGCCTTTCGGGGGATTCATGCGCTGGCTGGGAGGTATCCCGGTCAATCGAACGCTGAGCACCAATTTTGTCGAGCAGGTGGTTCGCTATTTCCATCAGCATCAAAATTTTGTCATCGCGATGGCGCCGGAAGGAACCCGCCGGCATACGGAGTACTGGCGCAGTGGATTTTATTACATCGCCCTCCAGGCTCAGGTGCCAATCGTGATGGGATTTCTGGATTATCAGAAAAAATTAGGTGGTTTGGGTGCACTGTTCTTCCCCAGTGGAAATAAAGAAGCTGACCTCCAGATCATCCGCGATTTTTTTAAGGATGTTCACCCTAAATATCCGGAAAATGCCGGAACGATTCGCTTTAAGTCAGAAGCGTGAGCCATTCAGATTCATTCCTTTCAGTGAGATAATTTTTGCTGTAAAAATCGCCGGAGTGGAAGATGAAACTGAACAACCGAAATCCCGCTGAAAATGATGACCATTCCCACCACACCCTGCCAGTGAATAACTTCCCCGAAAGTGAGATAATCTACCAGTAGCGCCACCAGAGGAGTAATGTAAATGATGAGAGCCAGGGTGGTGGCGCTCCATTTTTGCAGCAGCCAGTAGTACAGGGCAAAAGCCAAAGCCGATCCAATGGCTCCTAAATAAATCACCGCCAGAAACACCCGCAGATTGATATGCAGCGGATTCCAGGGTTCCAGAATAAAGCTGAATCCATAAAGAATAACAACTCCCTGCAGCATCTGGTGGAAACTCAAAGCGACCGGATGCACTTTCGGTAAATGTTTTTTGATCAGCACCACCGACATGGCTCCGCCAGCCGCACCGATGATAATGGCTACGATAGCCCATAACACCTGCCGATCGAAACGGGTGCTGATCAATTGATCCAGAAATACAATGGTGACACCAACCAGCGCTAAAAGCAGACCGACAAACTTGGGCCGTGAAAATCGCTCGCTGCGGAACAGAAATGTAGCCCAGATAGCGGTGAATAACGGAAAAGTGGCAAAAAAAATAGCCGTCACCCCGGCACTCAAATATTGCTCACCCCAATAGATCAGTCCATAATCCAGGGTATACATTAGAAAAGCACTGCTGGCAATGACCAGAAAATCCCGCTTTGGCAAACGCAGAGATATCCTCTTCCAGAAAATGTAACCGAGCAAAAGTAATAGGGCTAACGTAACTCGCAGACTGACTCCTAAAAAGGGAGGCAAACCTTCCAGACTGATTTTAATGGCGATCCAGGTAGTTCCCCACACCACACATAAAAACAAACACGCCAGCAGCGGCATAATCGACCTTTATATAAATCCTGAAATTTAAAACATAAGTTTCAAATTTAATTGGTTTCTTTCCTAC
>CAYMXZ010000264.1:0-4736 GCA_964394475.1 uncultured Caldithrix sp.
AAAAAAATTGGATAAATTATCGGAGGCACGAGTCGCCACGCTACCCGTCTTCAGCTGATAAGCCGAAAAAAGAAAAGTCAATCCAAAAACGACCAGTAAAGCAGTCTTTCCTCCCATAATTTATCTCCTCAAATTTCGTGAGGCTAAATTTGTCTCCTGCCAAAAGGCAGTGCGATACTCCGATTTCTCAGGTTGAGCTTCATTTCCATATACGGCTGGACTTTCAATTCGCATGGTGGTGCGGATCATCTTAATGGTTTTAAGATTCAGGGGATTGGAGGTATCTACTATTTTACCGTCTTGGGTCAAATAAGTAAAATGAAAATCAGTAACCACTCCAATGGCAAATCCATTTGTCGGTAAACCATTTACTTTGCGATAAAGAAAACGGTCAGACGGATTGGGACTGTGGCTGAGCTCAGTAGCTGAGCCCACATAGTATTCAACTGTATCCGATTGCCAGTTCCGATCCAGGTCAGCTAAAAATTGTATATGAGCAGAATCGGCCCATAGCACCACATTCTGATTTTCTGGAACGCCGAATCCCATTTTATCAAGATCATACTCCAGAATGGTGTTAATGGAAGTTAGACTCTCCTGCACGATTAAATCATCGTTATGCGAATAGAGAAATTTGTTGGTCGAATCCAGAATACCAAAAGCCATTAAAATGATAAATCCCCCGATAAAGACCGAACTCAAAATATCAATTAACACCGCCATTTTTCGGTCCTTTCCTTTTAATTAAAATACCAGAATCCATGAACATAACTCAATGCCAAACTATCATCATTCACTGGATTCTTTACGGTAACTGTTAATTTTTTAAAAAAACTACGGGTAGAAATGGGTAAATCAGGATAGTTTGGATGAACATAGTGGACTCGGCAGTGAATCTGATAAATATTCTGCATGGTCGTTTCAGCCACCGCATAATTATTAAAATCATCAAAGTCGTCGAATGAATCATAATCAGACTCACCTGCATCTGGACCCAATTTTCCTACCTCTGTGAAATCAGTTGCCATCTTTTCCACAATCGTAGAATCCCAGCTTTGTTCATCAAATGGTAACTGCGATGCTTCTTCAATGATAGAGTTCGCCAGAGCAATGGATTCCAGAGCATGGCGGGTGATATTAAAATATTCACTATTCTCTGTGAACGAATTGTTCACATTAATCGCCGTGATCGATAGCATAACGATCGCTCCAATGGTGATTAACGTTTCTCCTTTACCCATTTCTTGCTCCTTCTTTATGAATCATCCACCACAGTTATAGTCAATTCTAATGCCAAATCCGAATTATATAATATCATTAGAGTTACGAAAACTCCCTGTTCGAACGAAAAGTAAAATGTGTACTTTTTGCACAGTCATTTATACTAAAAACACCATTCCCGGAATAGAGCCAATCGGCTTCTTTATTGATAAAGCTAACCGGATAAATGATCAAGGATTTTTTAAGCGATGGGAATGCAAGACGAATGCAGAAGGTTCAAAAATGAACCAATTTAAAAAAGAAGAGGATATGATTAATTAAAGAATAGTCCGACTAAACCGGACTATTCTTTAAACGATAAGTGGTTATGAAGCAGGTTATTTTAAAGCCTGTCGGATGGCATTGACTACTTTTTCACTCTCCGGTTTATCAGCCGAAGCAAAGCGGGCGATCACTTTACCCGAAGGATCCACCAAAAATTTATTAAAATTCCAGGTGATTTCTCCTGCTACATCAGGATTGGCTTCACCAGAAGTCAGATATTTATACAGCGGATGTATATCCTCTCCTTTCACTGAAATTTTAGAGAACATGGGAAAGGTCACACCATAGGTAGTTGTGCAAAATTCCTTTATTTGTTCCTCCGAACCTGGTTCCTGATTCCCAAAATTATTGGCAGGAAATCCCAAAATGACTAATCCCTTATCCTTGTATTGCGAATAGAGTTTCTGCAGTCCTTCATATTGGGGCGTATATCCACACTTACTGGCCACATTCACAATCAACAAAACCTTTCCCTTATACTGCTCCAATTTCACTTCTTTTCCATCGATATCTTTGACGGTAAAATTGTAAATCGATGCTGTTTTAGGCGCATCGCCGGCTGATACGGTCGAAAATTCTGCCATCAAGAAAAATATAAATAAAACGAGAATAAAACTAAAATACTTTTTCATCATGACTCCTTCTGTTTTTATTTCAATTATCCTTTTGATGTTCCAGGTTTCTTCAGGTTACTATTTCATTTTTTTCAGGACAACCTGCACGATAGAATCAGTTATTTTTTTTAAAATACTTTTTGGGAGTGATGGTTGATCAGGGTTCTTTTTGGGAAATACCAGCCGGATCAAATCACCAGCCGGGAGAAAATAAATAATAAAAACTACATATAATAAATAATGTGAGAGGTGAGATACATTCAAAATGACAATTAAGATGATGGTAAAATGCATTCGAATCACATTCTTATAAGGCATAAAAAATGAGCCTCTACCGGCTTCACTTGCCGTACCATAAAGTTTCAGTCTGGATAGCGCACTGAAACCAATAAAAACCCAATAGCGGCTAATAGTAATCTGTAATAAATTTTTTATATATGCCAAGAAACCACTAAATGCATCTTCTGTTTCGACATGTTCTACCAGAGGATAAAATTCATTAAGAATCATGCTATGGGCAAAATGAAATCCGACAAAATGAATGGTAAAGAAAATCAGCATGAACAAGGACATCGGTACAGAAAGAAGAACGAGCACTACCGGCAATGGAAAATGGGGAATAAACTCAATTCGCAATTTTTTCTTGGTTTCTTCACTCAACGAAACTGCTACACTACTGATCAAAATGATAAACATAATAAAACTGTACCAGGAAAAACCGGAGGAAAAAAATATCAGCAGGAACAGCACCAGATTAAAACCAACCCCCGGAGCCAATACATCTGTGCGTCTGTTTTCATCCTTTACCAGCGTAGAACGATTCATGGTAAAAAAGGAGGCAAAAATTGAAATGAAAATGTACCCATAACCTAACACCAGACTGGAAATCCATAAACTCCAGAGCATATCGGTGACGGACCACTGTTGCCCCACGGCCCAAACTAAATTTAAAAAAAATATGATCAGACCTAATATGAGATCACGTTTATTAATCATGAATTCCTTCCATGGCGTGTGAGTAACATTTTTGTAAATTTACATTAAAAAATATCCGATAGACCATACTAAAATAAGAAAGCAGCAAAACGCTTTCGTCCGGGTTGATTTGACTTTGTATTTTGTTGATTCTATAAATGGACAGAATTTAGGCCACTACTCTCTTAAATTTTTATCTCTTTGAAAAAACTCAATGAAAAGGATCAATGGATTCTCCAGAAATAATCAGGTAAAAGTAAAGTTTTCTTGATGAAAATGTATAATGGTAGAAATAAGGTTCCATCTGTAGACGAAAATGCTGTGCAAAACAGGAAGGATGAATTTTATAGACCATTAGCAGTCGCTCCCGGTTGTAAGTGGTGGTAATAAGATCAATCGCTGGGGTGGAATCGATGCGACGAAGATTGAGAAAGGATTGAAATCTTCGTCACATATTCTTCTCTCCAATCTATACCAGAACCTTATAAGATTATTGTCAGGTAAAAATTGAGGTTGATTAAGAAAAGAACAAGGTTGAATATTTTTTGATTAATGAATGAGCCAAGTTTGAACAAAGTGGAAATTATTCTAAAATTTCATAACTTTTCATATCTATCAAAACTTTATGTGAGACAAAAGTGATCAGGTCTTTAAAAATGGCTCAAATAGCTTTGTTATTTACTGGTGGAATATCTGGAAAATCAGTGTTTTTAGATTTGAATAATCCAAAAAGCGAACGCAGTGGTAAGAAATAAATGACAAAAATAAAATAGAGAGCATACCGAGAAATTCCCAGAATAGAGAGAAAAGCCAATATAAAAATAGTCAGGTGCATACGGACCACATTTTTATAAGGAAGGAACATCGCTTCGGCACCGCCCGCTGTAAAGGCCAGCGAATAGAGAGTCAGTCGTGAAAAACCACTGATCAGAATAAACATCCAGTATTTGCTTGCTGATATTTGAATAATATTCTGGAAATATTCAATCGTGCCGGTGAGAGTTTCTCCAAACGGTGACTGGTGGATCAATGGGAAAAAGCCATTTAGAAAGATACTGTGGATAAAATGAAAAAAGATAAAATGAAAGGAAAAAAATCCGAGCAGAAAAACTGCAGCGGGCAGGATAATTAAAAAACGACCGACCGCGCTTTCAGGAGCCGGCAGAAAATTCACTCCCCATTTTTCCCGAATATTGCGACCAAGAGAAACGGCCACACTGGTCAGCGCCAGAAAGAAAAATATTAATGTCAGCCAGGACAACCCACTGAAAAATAAAACGATTAAAAAGAAAAAAACATTCATAACTGCAGCCGGTGGCTGTGGATTTTTCTTATTAGTGTCACCATGATACAATGCGTGCGCATCCCCTCTGATGACCATTCCAGCGATGGCTGTCAAAACATAGGCATACCCTAATGTTAAACTGGAAATCCATAAACCCCACAACAGATCGGTTACCGACCACTGCTGATGTATGGCTATGGCAAAGTTTAGAAGAAAGAATAGTATTCCGAGAAAAAAGTCTTTTCGTTCTGTCATAACGTTTACTATTACTTAGATTGTTCCAGCGATATTTTTTCCTTGTATCATCGAAGAAAAAC
>CAYMXZ010000265.1:0-4718 GCA_964394475.1 uncultured Caldithrix sp.
GGCTCATAGGAGACTTGCACTCCCAAGTATCAGCGCCCTGCCGGGCGCACACAAAAAAAGCCCCGCTTTGAACGGGGCTTTTTGTTTCGTTATTTAGAAAAACGATTTCCTATTTCATCAAAAGCAATCTACCTAAATAGATTTTATTATCTACTGTAATCCTATAGATATATATTCCACTGCCCAAATCATTCCCGTCAAATCTGTACAGATTGACCCCTTTATTGCCAACAGAATTAAAGAGAGTCATAACTTTTTGCCCGAGAATATTGTATATCTCAATTTGAACATGAGCTGGTTCTGGCAAACTTAATCTTAAAGTTGTCACTGGATTGAAGGGATTTGGATAGATTTCAATTGGGATTTTAACATCTTCCTGTGCAAGACTTCGATCTTCAAATTCCGCATCTTCAGTCAGCGTGCCTTCATGGATGTTAAACTCAACATATCCCCATTTATCAGAAACAATTTGGAATGATCTAAAAATAAGTAGATCACCATTTTGAATACCATTTAAATTCTGGGTGGTCAATGTATTCCATGCAGTAGCCATAAAAGAAAGAATACTATTACCATTTCTAATTATCTCAACTGCAATTGGACTGATAAATTGAGCTGGTTGACTGACAATTGTTTGATTTGAAGCCGCAGAATGATATCGAACAACACCCAGGGTGTTTATATTAAGGACGGTATCCACGTAACTCATACGAGAACCACTAAAATCAAGAATTAGTGTTGTTAGAGTTTTTTTCTGATTTTTTCCAAATGTAAGTATTTTTATATCTGTTGGCATACTTTCTATTTTTTCTAATGTACCAGTACCCTGATAAAATTGCAAACGAGTTGGAGAAACATTGGTACGAGTAAACACCGCTGCCCGGTTATTTAATGGAACATTTTCACGACAGTATGAACCAGTAGCCTGATTCGTGATGTAAACGGGATCACTAAAACCGGTCGTTCGATACCAATTTCCAGCATTTGAGCGCATAAAAATCTCAGATTGAAAAGAAGCATATCCTGATTGATTCTCGCACATAATAGTTGGTGAGTTCATCCCGACAAATGTTGAAACCAATGATGGTTGCGTATCATTCAGGTACTTTTTGTAAAAAGCCACACGGGGATTTCCTTCGGCAGGAGTGGTCTGAGCTACCAGGCCAAGTACACCGCTCCCCTCGCTGATAGCTCCCTGCAGGGATAATATATAATCAGTATATTGTGGCAGATTAAGATATTGCTTAATAGGAGGTGAAGTAAATAAATTTTGCTGAGTCAAGTGAAGACCTGATTCTTCAGAAAATTCTGAATAATACAGGAATAAACGTGCCGGATTTCCATAGACGTATGGTTGATGGATTAGGACTGGGAACTCAGATTCCGGTTCTGGACGAGGTGGAAATAACCATTGAGACCACATGCTGGAAAAAGCAGAAGCATAATACAAATCCTCAACACTGTTGTATCCATTGCCATCAAAAAGAATGCGGCCAACCTCAATTGTGCCTCCAGTTTCGAATGCGGTATATAATCTTACATTATTTCCTTCCTGGACTAACTCAACTATTGGTCTGGCAGTGGGGAGGATTGGCCATTCTATTAAACGGTGGCTCATATCACGGTCATCGTCACTATAATTATACCATCCAAAATGGTACATTCCGAATCGCATGGTCTGTAAATGCAATTTATAGTATCCGGCCTCATTCTGTTCCAGCCATCCAATAACAAATCTTTCTGCATCATTAGGATTGGAAGCAAAGGTAAAAATGTTACTCAAAGTCGGATTTTTGGCTTTTCCCTGTCGGAAATTGATGCGTTTTTCGTTCTGCCAGGTCTGACCATTATTATCAGAGTATGTTAGCCAGATATCGCCACCTGATTCATATATCATATACCAGTAACCATTGGCAGAAATCACTCTACGTTGGTTCAGGGCATTTCCATTTTCCGGTTGACTGGTTCGGAGGTTGGCTTTGTAATTGGCCTGCAGGGAGGTATGATGTTCGGGGGTAATAAGGCGTTGCCGGTCGATAATACCATCACTCCAATTAAGAAAATAACAATTTGAACCGATAATGCTTTGTGCATAAGGCGCTTCTAAATAGACTGAATCATTTTCCCAGACATATTCCACGTACGGAACGTCCTGCTCTATTTTGTTGACCAGTAAGTAGCCGCCACTACCGCCGTCGATAATTTTGGTATTAATGCTAAGATCAAAGCGTTTCTTAGTATACCATATATAGCTGACATTTTGATTTACAGTAATATAAATTGGATTATTCAGATCAGGTTCATTACCAGGTTTCAACCAATAGTCGAAAACCCTAAAAGCATTTTCATAATCCTGATCAACTGCCAGAAGAGCTGCCTGATCTCCATGAAACATATACAAGATATCCGGAACAGTCCGTTTAATAGTATCGCCCTGAATAATAACTTTATAAAATCCACCACTAAAATCGTTATTCACACTTACCTCAAACGGAATATTTGGATTATAATAAAATACTTCAAGATATCCATCAAAGGTACCGACTTGGGCATTCTTACCATAGTCAGTTTCGGAAGAACTATAAAAACCGATTCCAAACCAGCCTTTACTCAGTGAATTTTTTAGGTTTTGACAGAAAGATGAACTAGCTGAGAAAGTTTTCTTAAAGGTGTATAATGGTAAAGGAAGACCGATATTTTCAAATGAAGTTCCTGAACCGCAATCATTATAAATAGTTTCTAAATTTCCAGGATAAATATTTTCAAGATCATACATAGTAATGTTCATGGATTCACTTAAGTAGTATGAAATATTCAATTGAAATTTAGCGGAATCAATGATCACATTTTCCGAAATAGCACTAATATCCCAATATTGGGCGCTTCGGTAGCGATGCTCAGTTGTATCATCTATTCCCACATTTCCCACATAAGTTAATGTTGTGGCTGCAATTCCTGTAAACTCGAAGTTCACATATTCTTTGTATATACCGGTAAAATTGAGATATGTCAGCGAATCGGACTCGATAGAAAATTCGATTTCTTTTAGATAACCTTCCGGTGTTCGAGAATGTATGGGATGAAGGCTGATGAGAGTTTTATACTTGCCATTGCCCCCATAAAACGTTTTCGAATAGACGGTGCGCTTGCCAGGGATTTCTTTGAATTCAACTGTGGAAGCCTTACCAATGAGTATAGTTGATAATACATAAGCCAAAATTATAATGGCATAATGTGTTTTCATGATAATCTCCTGATTAGTTGATTTTCAAATAATTTTTTTATAGATTCATTGCGCAAACAAAAGGCTGGTATTTATCTGCATGATAATTACCGGATTCCGTTTGTATCCCTTTGTTTGCATTTATCGCCGGAATAATGTGACAGCATTATTCCGGCTATTTATCCAGAAAAACCCTCAAGGCGAACCATTCCCTTTATGGCGTTTTCCTCTTAAAATCACCGAATAATTGTCGGGCTGTCCGATGATGAAGACATAATCCCCATACATCCAGACACCTGCATTAAAAATGAATCTCTCCATAAATTGCAGGTATTGATGCCACTCAACTCCATTATAGTGAAAAATATAGCCGAAAAGCCCAACCGCGAATATATCATTGATATTGTTGCCGTGTATTGACCATATAAATATATTATCATCAAATATCCTCTTCCATTGATTACCCAAAAATTGGTAAAGGCCGTAACCACCGCTGTAGATTATCCCCTTCTGTCCCCAGATATCAGAATATCCAAATTCAAACGGTTCCAGGGCAATGGTTCTCACCGCTGAATTCGCTATTTCCCATTGTCCATTTTCATATTTGTAAAAGTAATAAGAAATACTATCATCAGGAGACCTGTTGTCTGGGGCAACACCTGTGGCATATATTATATTTTCATTTAAACCATAGATTGAAAGTATTCGTGTAGGGGAATTGGTATATTTTTTGATCCAGGAAGTTCCATTATAGTGAATAATAATCCCACTGTCACTACCTACAAACAAGTTATTACTTGAAGTACCCCACACTGAAAAACACCAGGGCGCATTAACATTTTCTATAAGGTTCCACTGGTTTCCATTATAATGAACAATAAAATCTTCATGTGATATCACCGGATAGCCGTGAACTTCGTAACCAACAGCCCATATATCTGTTGCGGAGAATCCGTGAATTTCACTCAAAGATGCAGGATGACCTAGAAGCCTTAAATCAATCGGTGTCCATACAATACCATCCCAATGATAAGCTATATACCTTGAGTCGTCGCTGTGACCTACCACATACACATTGTTTTCATCTGTCCCCCAGATATCCAGCATAGAGGTCTGCCAGGCGCCAGGTGCATCCAGTGTATCAATCTCCCATTCATAGTTATGGCTGGTATATTGAGCCGATAGTGGTTCCAATGGAGTGGTACTTTTTTCGCACGTAAGCAAGAGCAAGAGAATAAACAGTAGGCAAACAAAATAATCGATAGATTTCAATACTTTACCCGGGATGGTAAACATATTATCTCTCACATTATGGGATTTTTTAAAACAGATCTAAAAATATATGGGCGGAGAATGATATGATCAAACGACAGGCGGAAAAAAAGATGCGCTTCCATAATGCCCTCCACATTTATTGAAATCGCTTTTTAATTATTTATAATTATTTTCTGAGTAATATTAACAAATTGAAAATAAATTTGTCAAGATAAATCGC
>CAYMXZ010000266.1:0-4684 GCA_964394475.1 uncultured Caldithrix sp.
TGAGGGGCGAAAAGTGAGCACTGTCTGAGCATAATCCGGATGATCCTCATTGAGATAATAATCATCCTCATCACTGTAAGAATACCCGGTGTCGTAATTATCTTCTCCTGAAGATCTGGCGGTTTGTAAAGTGGTGTAACAACTCTGGGTCAGCAATACAATAAAAAACAGGGCGGTGATATGTCGGAGATAAAATACAAATCCGTTCATGGTTGTTCTCCTTCTTTTATTGCTGATATTTAAAAATAGGCGATGTAAATACAACGGACGGGTGATTAAGAGGTAAAGCGAACCCTTCGCCAGATGAAGCAGGATGGTGTTCAGTTCTCCATGTTTGAATCCGGCGGTGATTTGCGACATTAAGGATAAGAGATATTCAAACATTTTTTCATTCCTTCTTTTGTTCTACCATTAAAGAGGACAAAAATGATGCCACGAACCTGGAAATGAATAATCTGGTTTATAAGTTCATCTTATTTAATAAGTTATAAAAATTATATTTGGTATCCTTTTTGGTCTTTATCTATCATTTTGGTAACATGGTTTACAGCTGAACTGATAACTAAGTTTACAGTTATTTTGGGGACGTAATGGTGGGTTTATATAAAAGCAAATAATACGGATTGAGTTGTAAGAAGAAATTATTTTTTAAGCTTAAGGTTATATCGCTGAATTTTTTTCTGCAGACCTAACCGGCTTAATCCTAATTCCTTAGCGGTGTGGGTAATATTACCCTTATTTTTTTCCAGTGTCTCTAAAATATAAGCCTTTTCGATAGATTCGGTAATATCTTTAAGATGTCCTCTGCCGGCCTGAAAGGGAGTCACATTTAGTGTGCTGGATAAGGGGGGCTGAATTAACTCTGGTGTAATTTCACTGTTCTGATCGGCCAGAGTGATGGCGCGCTGGATGATATTTTCTAATTCTCTGACGTTTCCGGGGTAAGGGGCAGAGAGTAATATGTGCATCGCCTGCTGCTGGATTCCTTTTATTCTTTTTCCCAGTTTTTGTTGATAAATTTTTATGAAATGCTCGACTAGCAGAGGGATGTCTTCCCGTCGTTCTCGCAGAGGAGGGATGCGAATGGGAAAAATATTTAATCGATAATAAAGGTCTTCCCGGAAAGTGCCATTTTGAATAGCACTTTGCAGATCTCTATTGGTGGCAGAAATAATCCTGACGTTCACTTTGACATCTTTTTCAGAACCCAGCGGGCGAATTTCGCCCTCCTGCAACACCCGTAAGAGCCGTTGCTGGAAAGCAGCAGAGGTATCAGAAATTTCGTCCAGGAAGATGGTCCCCCCATCGGCAATTTCGAATAATCCTTTTTTATCACGACTGGCGCCGGTGAAGGCACCACGAGTGTGGCCAAATAATTCACTCTCCAGCAAAGTATCTGGCAGAGCAGCACAATTTTGGGCCACAAAAAGTTTGTTTTTCCTGGGACCATTGTAATGGATAGCGCGGGCGATCAACTCTTTTCCAGTACCGGTCTCACCAATCAACAACACAGTGGTGTCGGTAGGGATTACTTTATTGATCAGCCGAAAGACCTCCTGCATGGCAGGACTCTGTCCGACGATGTTTTCGAATTCATATTTTTTTTCTGCTTCTCGATGAAGAATAATATTTTCCTGCTTTAAAGCTTCATTAGCCGTCTGCAATTCGGTGAGCAACCGACGGTTTTCTTTCTGCAGATGATATCTTTCCACCGCCCGTTTAACAATTAACTTCACCTCTTCAGGCTCCCAGGGTTTGCTGATATAATAATAAATCTGACCGTCATTCACCGCCTGGATGATGGCCTCGATATCTGTATAACCGGTAATAAGGATGCGGATGGCATCCGGCTGAATCTGCAGACAATTTTGAAAGAGTTCCACCCCGCTTAATCCCGGCATTCGCTGATCGGCTAAAATAACAGCGATTTCCTGATGCTTTAAAACCTCCAGAGCTGCCTGGCTATTTAAAGCCAGAATGACTTCATAATCCCGCCGCAGGATGCGATTGATGGCATTTAAACTCGCCTGCTCATCATCTACAACTAATACTTTTGCCCGGGTATTATTCATCAATGATGATCCTTTACTGGGAATTATTACTCTCAGGACCAGCTGAACTGGAGGTTTTTGAGGGTATATTTTTTAAGCGTGGAGAAACCGGTAACCTGATCAAAAACGTAGTCCCTTTTCCTTCTTCACTGCTGAATGAAATCTGTCCCTGGTGCTCTTTGATGATATTATAACTGATGCTCAGACCCAGGCCGGTTCCTTTACCTACTGGTTTGGTGGTAAAAAATGGATCGAATATTTTATGTTGATATTTAGCAGGAATGCCTCGCCCATCATCACGAATAGTGATTTCCACCTGCTCGCCTTTTTGTTCAGTTTTAATCCAGATATTTCCTTTCTGTTCGATAGCCTGAATGGCGTTTAACAGTATATTCATAAAAACCTGATTAATATTGCCGGGATGGCAATATACCTGAGGCAGTGGACCATATTCTTTGTGCACTTCTATCCGATTTTTCAGTTCATTGTTTAAAAGCAGTAAAGTCGATTCCAGACCTTCGTGCAAATCGACCCATTTTAAAGCCGCCTCATCCAGCCGGGAAAAATTGCGCAGGTTTTGAACGACATTTTTAACCCGGACACTGCCTTCCAGACTTTCCTGGATGAGGGTATGAATATCCTGATGAATGAAATCAAAATCGTATTTTGATTTTAATTCCAATAATTTATCATACAAGACTTTTTTTTGCTCCGCACTGGCAAAATCGCAGCGAAGCAGAATTAATAATTCTGAAATTGCGGCGGTATAATTCTCAAGCTCTTTCATATTGGCATAAATATAACTGATGGGATTGTTGAGTTCATGAGCTACACCCGCAACTAGTTGACCAAGGCTGGCCATTTTTTCACTTTGAATGAGTTGTGCTTGAGTATTCTGTAAATCCGTGAATAACTTTTTCAATTTTTTATTGTTGGCTTTGAGCTTCTGGTAGGCTTTCTCCAGTTCGCTGAGGTATTTTTCGCGAAGGCGCGATTCAGTGATTTGCTGGGTTAATTTTTTAGCTTCCTCAATATATTGATTGTTCTCAAAAGCAATGGAAGCCTGAGCGGTGAGGGTTGTAAATATTTCCAGATCTTCCGATGAGAATTTTTGGAAAAAGGGCGGTTTGCCCACTACCAAAACCGCAAATACCTTATTATGACGAATGAGTGGAAAAAAGTAAGAATGGGCAAATTCCCAATAAGAAGGTGAAGAGAGTGGCTGGCCTGAATCGTGATTCTTCAATTGCTGCTGGATGTTTTCGGTCAACGTCGAATGAATAGCCTGAGTCACCAAACCTGATTCCGCCAATTTGCGAAGCTGACCGTTCTCAATTCCGAAAACCACACAGAATTCTGGTTGCAGACTTTCCTGGAGCGTACGGACTAATTTTTCAAACAACTCGTTATTATCTTTGATGAGAATTAATTGCCTTGAAAAATGCTGCAGTAGGTGACGATATTTATTTTTTTTCAACTCTAATTTTCGGATTTTTTCCATGAAAAAGGTCAGCAGAATAAATATGGCCACCAATGAGAGTATTTGAAAGATGAGTCTAAGATATAACGGCTTTTCCTGGAGGGCGATAAAAATTCCATACAAAAGGATCAGAGTCAAGGAAAAAAAAACAATAATATATTGAGTAGCCCAGTGATATCGGCGAGTTGAAAAAAGAATAAACCATATCAGAATGCTAATCAAAATCAGATAAAAAACCAGGCTCAGCCAGAAATCGCGATTTTTGCTCAGGCGATAAATATAATGGTAGCTCAGGTACCAGCTCTTCAAAGGGTTTTGAATCTCTTCGACTCGATAGCGGTGACCTTTTTGCAGGTGAGTAAGTTTTTTGACTATTCCACTGGGAAACTGTATCTGGGCCTGTAAAGGAGCAACTTCTGTGATGCCAAAATGAACAATAAAGCTGTTTTGCGAAAGGTAACCTCCACTGCCTGTTATCTGGCGATATCCCAGGAGAGTGCTGTCATTTTTGAATAACCAGATTTTAGAACCGATCGCATCGCGGTTCGAGCGTATGCCTGTTAATTCAAATTGCAGATAATTGGAATCATTGCAGGTGTTAATATATAAAACGCTATTGGTGTCCTTGTTGGCAACAAACAGATCCAGATCGCCATCCAGATCAAAGTCGGCACAGGCAGCCCCCGTGCTGTAGTATTTTAGATGGGATTGGGGTGGACATACCTCTTCAAAAACTTTCTGAAAACTGGAATTTCCCTGATTCAAAAATAACATATTCGGCCCAATAGCACTCACCCAGATGTCCTGATACCCATCGTTGTTGAAATCAGCAATTACACTTCCGTAAGAAGGATAGGGCAGATGCAGACCGGAAAGGAGAGTAATTTCGGAAAAGCGCCAGAGAGTGTCGGAAGCAATACAATCATTCCGATAAAGTGCCGAGCGACCGTCGCGGTCAGTGACTAAAAGATCAAGATCGCCATCGTTATCGGTATCTCCCAGTGATACTCCATTGCTGTTCAACGAATCCGATAAATGACGGAGAGGAAGGTTCATCCGTCGAAATCCCTTTCCCGCAAAATTGCGGTAGAGAATATCAGGTGTAAACCAATTACATACATAGAGGTCGGGATAATCATCGCCATCCAGATCA
>CAYMXZ010000267.1:0-4670 GCA_964394475.1 uncultured Caldithrix sp.
ATATGGGACAACCCGGCAATCTAAAAAAGGTTATTCTGGGTGAACCTATTGGAACCAAAGTGAGGGCATAAATATGACGGTTAATGACATTTATCGGGATGCTGAATCCCGCATGAAAAAGTCACTGGAACATCTTCATTATGAATTAACCCATATTCGCACCGGACGAGCTACTCCTGCTTTGTTGGACGTGGTGAAAGTGCAATACTACGGATCACCCATGCCGTTAAATCAAGTGTCAACTATTTCTGCTCCTGAACCCCGTCTGCTGGTGATCCAACCCTGGGACAAAGGAATGATCGGAGAAATTGAGAAAGCCATCCTGCAATCCGATTTAGGTCTGAATCCCACCAATGATGGCAACGTGGTGCGGGTTCCCATTCCTGAACTGAGCGAAGAACGACGACAGGATTTGCTAAAAGTGGTGCGAAAACTGTGCGAGGACACCAGGGTCGCTATTCGTAATGTGCGACGGGATGCCAATGAACATGTGAAAGTCCTCGAAAAAAAACATGAAATATCAGAAGATGACAGTCGCAAAATGTTGGACAGGATTCAAAAAATGACCGATGAATATATCAAAAAAGTTGATGAGCAATTTCAGGTAAAGGAAACCGAAATTTTAAAGGGATAGTCGTTTCTCACCCTTAACCATCATTTGATCGATCATGTTGATTAAATCCTAAACAGCGAGTTACCGCCAGGTGCTCGCTGTTTTTTTTAACAATAAATCTTTTATCAATTTGATGAGAAAAAGTTTGTCACTGGTGCTGATGTCCAATAGTAGAAATAGTAATGAATACTAACCTTTTAATTGTGGCCGGGGAACCTTCGGGTGATCGCCATGCGGCACATCTGGTTGAGGAACTGAAAAAGCGAGCACCTCAGTTCAATTTTTATGGCATCGGTGGTGATGAAATGGCGGCCAGCGGGGTACATTTACTTTACCATATTCGCGATATGGCTTTTTTGGGTTTGACGGAAGTATTAAGGCATCTGCCTTTTATTCAAACGGTGTTTAAATGCCTGCAGAAGTGGCTGGATGAGGGTAAACCAGCCGCCGTTATTTTAATCGATTATCCTGGATTTAATCTTCGTCTGGCCCGAATAGCTAAAAGGCGTCACATTCCAGTGATCTATTATATCTGCCCCCAGCTGTGGGCCTGGGGTAGACACCGCATTAAAAAAATCCGCCGCTTCGTGGATTTGCCGCTGGTGATCTTTAAATTTGAAGAAGAATTTTATGCCCGGCATGGAATCACCACAAAATTTGTCGGTCATCCGCTGGTGGATGAGATCAAGATGACACTGGATGAAAAAACATTTCGCACCCGACATCAATTGCATTCCGAAAAGCCAATTATTGCCTTGTTACCCGGATCCCGTTCACATGAGGTCCACCACCTACTGCCCATCATGGCCCAGGCAGCTCAAAATTTTTACGAGACTGATCAGTACCAATGGGTAGTGGGAAAAAGTGCCACTTTGCCGATCAATATTTTTCAGGCGCTATTGAGAGATTTTCCATTTATTAAAATTGTTGAGCAGGATACTCATCACCTGCAAAAATTTGCCTGGCTGGCATTGGTGGCCAGTGGAACCGCCACCCTGGAAACTGCCTATCTCGGAACGCCCATGATTGTTTTGTATAAAGTATCACCTCTGACTTACTGGATTGGCCGGTTACTGGTAAGCATCCCGAATATTGCTCTGGTGAATATCGTTCTTCAGCAGCGAGTCGTTCCTGAACTTTTACAAAAAGAAGTAACAGCCTCCCGGATTGAGCAAGAAATAAGGAAATACATCGCGGAGCCCCGGTATTATCAGAAAGTTGCCACCGAGTTGCAAAAAGTGCCGGCAATTTTAGGGGAGGCCGGTGCCGCTGCCCGGGCCGCTGATGAGATTGTAAAATTTCTGGGTAAAAGCTAAAAGTTTTTACATCTCGGCAAAAATATTCCACTTCTCTTTATTTTTTCCGGAAGATATCCAATCATCCTCCGCCGCCGGGTCACGGCGAGTATAAATGATTTTTCGAATAGTGTCTTCGCAAATGTAAGGGAATTCCTTTTGCAGAATTCCAAAAATTTCCCGCCGACTAAATCTGGAGCGCAGATTATTAAACTTTTTCTTTAAATAATAATCACGAATACTGCGCTCATTTAAAAAGCCCATCGACTTTAAGACAAAATATAACTTATCGGGAATAAATTCCGGGATAGGATTGCCACGCATATGTTCTCCTCAAATTATGATGAATCAGCGTGGTAACAAAAGTATGAAGCGTTATCCCTTATATTATATTGAATTACAATTGGTTGGTATCAATGCAGTGCTATAGATCGTCCTCTTAACTTGGTGATAAATTTAATATTAAAAATCTATATTTCAAGAGAAAAATAGCGTACCTTCGATAAAAAACGAAATGTAATCTTTTGGTACGGCAAAGTTTTAGCAAAACAAATGATCATCCAGAGGGCACCTGAATCCGATAGGATTTTTTCAGGCAGGGCATTTCATCTTTCTATTTGAGTAATGGTAATTTTCAGATATTTTTTCGAAATCAGAGAAAGATTTTGTAAATTTGCTTCGCTTTAGAGGCAAGTGACGTCACTGGAATTCAGGTTTATGAGATCCTGTAGGTAAAAAATATCCGGAGGAGATTCTAGGTTTGGCTTTAAAAAATCAGCAGAATAATTTTTTAGATTTCTTCATTCGACTGATAATTAAAAACCCTTTAAAAATACCATTAATTCTTTTGTAAAAATTTTAATTGAATATATGTGGCAAATAACCGCGTCTCAGCTATCCCAGAAATTTAATCAGCGTCTGGTTTTTAAAAATATATCTTTTCAGATTAGCAGCGGACATTCGCTGGCATTTATTGGTCCCAACGGCTCGGGCAAGACGAGTTTGATTCGGATAATTTGCGGACTTCATCGCCCTTATCATGGTCACATTCAATTTACCTTTAAGAATCAACCGGTTTCAGGGAGACAGGTGTATTCTCAAATTGGTCTGGTGGGACCATATCTGCAGCTTTATAATCAGTTAACTGCCTTGGAAAATTACGCTTTTTTTGCCCGCATTCGGGGACTGGCAGTCGATAGTTCTCACTTGAAGCGGCTGATGGATCGGTTTGGCCTGCGGGGGCGCGAACTGGATGAACTGCGAACTTTTTCCTCGGGAATGCTGCAGCGAATGAAATATGTGATCGCCGTCATGCATCAGCCGGAATGTTTGATTCTGGATGAACCCACTGCCAATCTGGATGAAGCCGGCGCCGCTCTGGTGTACGAGATTATGCAGGAACAGAAGAAAAATCATATCCTAATTTTTGCCACAAATGAATCTTCCGAAGTCAAACTAGGAGAAAACCACATTGCGCTCGGTGCGTGAAGCCTCTATCATTTTTCTGAAAGATTTTCAGCTGGAATTTCGTTCGCGCTATGCCTTGAATGCTATTTTTTTATTTGCAGTGACCACCCTGACTGCTGTCAGTTTTTCCATCGGCCCGCAGCACTTGAAAACGGAAATTCTCTCTCCCCTGCTATGGATCATTCTTTTTTTCTCCGCCATGACCGGCCTGGCCCATATTTTTGTGCGGGAAGAAGAACAGCAGACGGCGGATACATTGCGCCTGGTAACGTCTTCCACCGCGGTTTTGTTAGGAAAATGGTTTTTTAATTTAATTTTATTAATGGCATTGGAAATAATCATCATTCCCCTTTATCTGGCCATGCTGGGGGTAGAGGTGGGGAATACGGCGGTCTTTTTTGCGATTATCCTGTTGGGAAGTCTGGGCTTATCATCTGTCGCTACTTTGATCGCCGCCATCATCTCCCAAGCCAGCGCCAAAGGGGCACTCTTCGCCGTATTGTCCTTCCCGATCTCTCTGCCAATTCTTATTTCCGGTATTCATGCCACCCGCCTTGCTCTGGAGGGAGGAACGCTTTCAGATTGCCTGCCGGATCTGCAGATTTTATTTTCATTTTCCATTGTGATTTTTACACTTTCAGTATTATTATTCGAATTTATTTGGAGGAAGTAAATGAGTTTAGATAGAAATTGGTGGAAGTATTTTCTGGGATGCTGGATGGTGTTAATCATCCTGGGGGCATTTCTGTATGCTCCACCGGCTAAAGGGCTTGGAGATACCGCCCGAATCTTGTTTTTCCATGTGCCGATGGCCTGGCTGGCTACTCTATCATTTTTGATTTCAGCCGTGAACAGTATACACTATCTGCGGCGACCAGAAAGAATTTACGATATCTGGGCTGTTTCCGCCGCCCAGATTGGTCTACTATTTGCCATTCTGGCGACCATTACCGGTTCCATCTGGGCCAAAAAAATCTGGCATTCCTATTGGAACTGGGATCCGCGGGAAACTTCTATATTTATTTTATTATTGATCTATGCTGCCTATTTTGCCCTGCGCTCTGCGGTTGATGTGGATGAGCAACGAGCAAAATTGGCGGCTGTCTATTCCATCATTGCCTTTGTTACGGTCCCGTTTTTTATCTTTATCATTCCACGGGTCTATGAATCTCTTCATCCCGACCCGCTGATAAATCCCGAAGGAAAAATCAAAATGGACAGCCGTATGCTGCAGGTTTTCCTGGGATCACTATTTGGTTTCACCTTGTTTTATTACTGGATACTTCGGATGAAGG
>CAYMXZ010000268.1:0-4618 GCA_964394475.1 uncultured Caldithrix sp.
GTGTATAGCCATCCAGGAGATACGCTGGGGATTGTAGACTGGATCTATAATCGACCCCGACCATTTGATGACCTCATACCGGGAATTTTTGCCAATCTCATACAGGCACCGCTTTATGCAACCACAACCCCGCCCTATGATTTGATCCATAGCGGAGGAAATTTTCTACCAGATGGACACGGCAGTGCCTTTTCTTCTAAACTTATTCTCCAGGAAAATCCTGGAAAAACCGAAGCTCAGATTGATACGATCATGAAAAAATTTATGGGCATCCAGCGGTACATTAAACTGGATGTTCTGCCTTATGATGTCATTCATCACATCGATATGCATATGAAACTACTAGATGAAGAAACGCTGCTGGTCGGAGAATATCCGCCAGGAGTATCGGATGGGCCTCAAATTGAAGCAAATTTGAATTATATTTTAACTCATTTTAAAACCTGTTATGGCCGGGATTATAGAGTAATCAGAATACCCATGCCTCCTGATCAATACGGAAGATATCCCAGCTCAGGTGGTGATTATCGTACTTATACCAATTCTATCATCATTAATAAAACGATCATTGTCCCCACCTACCAATTGACGTATGATACTACCGCTTTCCGCATTTATCGACAGGCCATGCCTGGCTACCGAATTGTTGGTATCGATTGCAATTCGATCATCCCTTCTTTAGGCGCCATCCACTGTATTGTGAAAGAAGTGGGTGCTTATGAACCCATTCAGATTTCTCACGCCCCCTTGTTAACTATCAGAGATACACTTCAGGCCTATCCGATAATTACCCGCATCCAAAATAATAGTGGCATCCAGCAGGCCGAAGTGTATTGGTCAGTTGATACCAGCTCAGGTTTCACAGCAGTGCCGATGACTCCAACGGTCAACGACACTTTTGTAGCTGAGATTCCCAGACAGGCTGGTTATGATCAAATTTTTTATTATATCTCCGCCCGGTCCAACACGGGAAAGATTATTACTCGCCCACTCACTGCTCCTCAGGGATTTTATACCCTACAGATCGAGGCAATCACCGGTGTTGAGGATAAACCCCTGACCGTCAGCCACAGTCCAATATTATATGCAAATTATCCTAATCCCTTCAATCCCACAACCACCATAAGCTGGCATTTGCCAGTAGGAGGGAAGGTTAAACTATCTATATATAATTCAGCAGGACAAAAAATATCGCAGTTGATTGACGAAGAACAACCGGCCGGCGACCACCAGATCGATTTTAGGGCAATGGAGTTTGCCAGCGGGATTTATTTTTATTGCTTGACGGTTGAATCATGCATAAAACAGACCATCAACTACAGCGAGACTCGGAAAATGTTATTGATAAAATAATCGAGTAGAGAATTTATTCGATTAAAGAATTTTTATTTGACAGGTTTCTTTAAGGTCAGGGCCGTAAAGGCAGGTTTAGTTTTAGCGTTTTTCTCTTTTTCTTCTTTCATCTGGTTCCATACTACCAGTGATTCTCCGGTATTTTCATGCTCGATACTGCGTTGAACTTCATCCAGCCATTTCTTAATCTCAAGAATACTGAATGGTTTTTTGAATATCTTGCATCCTAAATCCCTGGCAATATCAAGTGCTGGATCTCCCCAATCCCCGGACATCACAGCAATCTTTTTTACTTTACAGCCGTGAGAAAGCTGCTTCTGAATAAATTTTACTCCGCTGGTCCCGGGCATATTTAAATCAGTAATGATAACATCCGTACACCCCTGATCTTTATGACACATACAATTGTCCGAAAAGTACAAAGGACAATGATCGGGTTGCTGGAAAGCCGCCACCTGGTACCCTTCCTGGTTCAGATAACTGCTTAAAGTCATCCGGATAAGTTCATCATCATCAAAAATGAATACTCTCATTGCCATCCATTGTTCTCATTCAAAGATTAAGACAATATTATAAACGGCACATTATTGCCAATCTTTAGCTATTCTGACGCCGTACCCATCAGACCAAATCGTCGGAAATGCCTCTAACCGACACTGGTTTTCTCAAACAAAAGGACTCCTCAACCCGGGGAGCAATAGAAAGAGCTTAATCTATAAAACCAAAGCTCTCATGACTAAGACTTTGGTTTACTGGAATCTTTGTTTTCCTGGTTGTCTTGATCATCCAAACGGAACAGATCCTCGATCAGAGCATCGAGATTCTTCAATTCTTCTTCTTTTAACTTTGATTGATCTGCCAGTCTGGAATTGGACACTTTTTCTTTGAGCGTTGTTAATATACTCATCGTACCTCCTTGTCATCCTACGAATACAAATTTCCTTCTATAGGATAACATCGGATGATTTTTCATTTTATTTAGCCATTTTTTGCTTTTTTCATCCTTACTCTGCTTACTCATTTCCAGATCAATAAGAATCAAAAAACTTACTTCACTTAATTTTCAAATTTAATCTATTAAAACACTCAAAAAATTGATCTGCGTCAAATACCGGAAGAAAACAGGTCGATTTATGACAAATAAACAAGGCCGATCGATTTTTGAGCATTCTATCCTTATAAAGGAGGGGATTCAGAAATTCAGGGGCCTGATCTGCTATCACCCGTACCACTATTTTATTGGGCAGGTATACCCTATGCCACAGGGTTTCCAGAGTAAATTTCTCCTGTTTATTTGGCAGGGAGAGGGTAATTTCCACGGGAGAAAAATGATAAAACAATAAAGCCGTCATCAACGACGGAACAGCAGCTGCTTGATTTTCTAAATCCGATTTTGCCGTTTGAAAGATAATTTCTGTTTTCTTCAACAACTCTTCTTTTCCTGTATAGTAAGACAACCGAAGAAGATTCAGGCACATGACATGATTGCCAGCCGGGGTGGCGGCATCGTAGACCTGTTTTTGTCTGATAAACAAATTCTGATAACGGTGGTCTGAAAAATAAAAGCCGCCGGCATGTTCATCCCAAAAATTCTGCAAAACGTAGGTGCTCAGAACGAGAGCCTTTTCAATATAGCTTCTGCTTTGAGTCACTTCAAATCCATCCAGAAGCGATTGAATGACAAAGGCATAATCATCAATATATCCCATCACCCGATGTGAAGAATCCTTCAGAAGGTGAAGCAAGGAGCCATCAGATTGAATAAAGTTATCGATGAGATATTGCAGCGCTTTTTCCGCCGAGGCACGATAGATATCATTGCCAGTGATTTGATACACTTGCCATAAGGCCGAAATCATCATTCCGTTCCAATCGGCTAATATCTTATCATCCCGCAGAGGCGGTACGCGTTTACTTCTTACCTGTAATAATTTCAGGCGGGTCTCTTCCATATGTGATTTCACGTGAGCAGAATTTAGAGTCCCATCTGTTATCAGGCTTTTCAGAGGGTGATCAATATGCAGAATATTTTCGCCCTCAAAATTACCAGCCGGGGAAATATCATAATAGCTACAAAATATTTCTTTTAAATCTTCATCCACTAACTCTTTTATTTCATCATACGACCATAAATAGTATTTACCCTCCCGTCCTTCACTATCAGCATCCAGGGAAGAGTAAAAACCACCAACCGGATCTGTCAATTCTCGCTGCACAAAATTTGCGGTTTCCCGGGCAATGCGAAGGAAAAATTCTTCTCCGGTAAGGCGAAAAGCATCGGCATATATTCCAATGAGCAAAGCGTTATCATAGAGCATCTTTTCAAAATGGGGAACCAACCACTTCTCATCGGTGGAATAGCGATGAAATCCGCCACCAATCTGATCATATATTCCTCCACTGGCCATTTTTCTAAGGGTAAAGAGTACCATTTCCCGTGCCTCTTTTACTCCGGTGTAATGATAATAAGCCAGTAAAAACTTCATATCGCTGACATGCGGGAATTTAGGAGCCGCAGTAAAGCCACCGTATTTCTGATCAAAACTGCTTTTGAGATAACGATAAAAATTTTCTAGCGCGGCGGCACTATCCGGCATCTGGTCATCACGTCGTGTTTTTTCAAGCTCCTGAAAATAGTGGCATATCTCTTCGGCATTTTGCTGCACTTTCTGAGGCTCATTCTGATAAATATCATCAATGCGTTGTAATAATTCCGGAAAACTGATCATTCAGTAACGAGAAGTTGCCGGAAAATATGTACCGCCATAAAAAGGGACTTTATCGGGAGTCAGAAACACCGTTAACGGCCAGCCACCCCTGCCAGTGGTCATCTGCACAAAAGTCTGATAAAAATGATCCACATCTGGGTATTCCTCCCGATCGACTTTAATATTCACAAAATGATTATTCATTACACTGGCAATCTGTTCATTCTCGAACGATTCATGAGCCATCACATGACACCAGTGACAGGCAGAATAACCAATGCTTAACAAAACAGGTTTATTCTCCCGTTGCGCTCTGGTAAAAGCTTCCTCACCCCAGGGATACCAATCGACCGGATTTAGAGCGTGTTGCAAAAGATAGGGACTTTTCTCGGCGGCTAAACGATTTTTATGGGTCATTTTCTTTCTATTTATATTATTCATATCTTTTCATTCCGTGAATGCTAATTCTTATAAAAATTAAAAAAATAATATCCTTTAAATTCAATCATTGGTAGAAGTTCCCTTCCTGGTCAGGTATGAGCATCATTCTCCTCGGC
>CAYMXZ010000269.1:0-4616 GCA_964394475.1 uncultured Caldithrix sp.
AAACTTCTCATCCATTAATAGAAATTCAGCTAAACGATGTGTATAATTTAGGTGCTGAATTTTTCCGATGGGAAATGGCCACCGCTATTGCCGGTTTGTCTATGAAAATAAATCCTTTTGACCAACCTAATGTAGAATCGGCGAAAATTTTAGCCAGAAAAATGGTAGATTCCTACCGATCTACTGGAAAATTACCGCAAATGAACGAAGCCGTAAGAGCTGGTAATCTTCAAATCTATACTTTCGCTCCGGGGAGGACTCTGGAAGAAATACTTCTCAATTATATCCAGCCAGAAAGTAATGCATTAGAAAAGGCCGCATTGCCTGCCTACATTTCCATCCATGCCTATTTACCTCCTCATCCACAATTGGACATTATCTTACAAAAATTGCAGGATACCTTAGCAAAAAAATACAAATTATCATTGACTTTAGGATATGGACCTCGCTTTTTGCATTCCACTGGACAATTGCACAAGGGTGATAGCGGAAAAGGCGTATTTATTCAACTGTCAGCTGACATTGATCAGGACCTTCCCATACCCGATAAAGCAGGGGAGGATCAATCGGCTATCAGTTTTGGAACATTAATCACTTCCCAATATCTGGGGGATTTTCAAGCTCTTCATGACAATGGTCGGCGTGTTTTACGAATTCATCTAGGGAAGAAACCACTTATCGAATTAAAAAAATTCATTAAAATTATAAATTCGCTGTAGGACAATATTTTCTATCCAGGAGAGAATAGCGATTAGACTGAAACAATTGAAAAAATATAGATTATTGCCTGAGTTTTTTAACATGACTGATCTTCCTTTTTAAAACTTCTCTTTTCAACTTTAAATATTAAAATTTCTCAGATTCTATCCGATGATAATGCTGTCGGACTATGGTTTTATATTGATAGTAATAAGATGCTGATTTTATTGATGATGTAAATAAATGAAGATCGGTTTATTAAATGAATGTGATATTGCCTTATGCAATATTCTTTAACCGAAGAAGTTCATCAAATATTAAATCAATTTAGAAATTTATTTAATTATAAATCAATTTATCTATTTCCTGATGTTCAGGAAAGCCTGATATCACCTATCTTTTTTATCGGTGCTGAAGTCAAACAGCCATTTAATCATCATAAAAAAATTTCCTGGTTAAATTATTATCAAGATGTTTTAACGCGTGAAAATATTGATAAACATCTTTCTATTGCAGATTTTTTGAGATACTATGAAATTGATATATTATATCCCATTCGTGAAAACGGGAATTGTTATGGATTTTTAGCGGTTAACAATGAAGCCCGGGATCTCAAGCCTATTGAATTGCGAATAGGTAATCTCATTGTGAGTTATTTAGCTTCTTTCTGGCGCAATCTGGAATTATTAAAAGATGCTCGTGAGGCAACCGATCGAACGCAACTAATGGTTCAGGAAATTACCAGTCTACTGGAGATCTCACGGGCGCTGGAAAATGGTGAAAACATTCAGACCTTACTGGAAGCTATTATTGAAAAGTGCATGGAATTAATGAATGCTGAGTCGGCTTCACTGATGCTGTTGGATAATAAGAAGAATGAATTGGAATTTCGGGTAGCCCTGGGACCAAAAGGAAAAGAAGTAAAACCATTGCGTTTGCCTATAAGCAAGGGGATTGCGGGTTGGGTAGCCCGGGAGGGAAAACCTTTACTCATCCCGAATGCGTATGAGGATGAGCGTTTTGACTCTTCTTTTGATGCGCGTTCTGGCTATGTAACAAAAAGCATTATTTGCGTTCCACTCTCCTATCAAAATAAAATTTTAGGAGTGGTTCAAGCGTTAAACAGAAAAGATGGTAAGCCGTTTAGTAAAGACGATTTAAAAAGTTTCATGCTATTCGCGAATGTTGCCGCTTTAGCTATCAATAATTCCAATCTCCTTCATCATACCATTCAGAAAGAAAAATTAGAGAAAGATTTGATAGTCGCCAATGAAATTCAACGCCTGATCATTCCTAATCACCTGCCTAAAATAGCTGGCCTTGAGATGAGCGGAATATATATTCATAGCAAGGGCATCGGTGGCGATTTTTATTGCGTATTTCCTCTAAACGAAAACGAGTCTGTTTTATGCATTACCGATGTGGCCGCTAAAGGAATCAATAGCGCCTTGTTAAGCGCCACTATTCATGCTTCCCTCAGGGCTTATCTGGATTTTACGAGTGACCTGGTTCTAATTATGAATAAACTAAATCAATTAATTGAAGAACTCACCGCTACTGACTATAAGATCACCATGTTTCTGGCCAAATATAATAAAATCACCAGTGAACTGAACTATGTAAACGCTGGACATTATCCGCCGATTTTGTTTTCGAAAAAAAATTCGCCAGTAAAGCTAATCAGCAGCAATGAGGGAATTGCCAAAGAAACCTTTGAATTTCAATCACGAACTGTTTCCCTCGAACGGGGAGATCTGCTTTTGATGTATACCGATGGGGTCATCGAAGCCACGAATGAACATGGGGAAATTTTTGGCGAAGAGAGACTCGTTCAAACCGTCCTGGATAAAATCAATCAATCCTGTGAAAGCATTCAAGATGAAATTACCCTCCGCATATTAGATCATTGCAACGATTCTCCCCTGAACGATGATTTCACCCTCTTCATCGTAAAAAGAAAATAAAACCTTATTTGATGTATATAAATACCTGAAACCTTCCATTGTCTTTCTCATAATATTTCTTTAATTTTAAATTCCAAAACACATTGCGATTTTTTATATGGAACTGCATTATTTAACCTTAAAGAGACAGGCTGATTATCTTTCCTTATATCTTCTGGAAGGCGTGATTGAGGAAAGCTATTCCCAGAAGAAAAATGAACAGACAATCGTGATAAAATCTACCTCCGGCAAAATGCTGGAATTAATTCTGTCAGCTGACCCACTTCTTCCTTTTATCATTCTGCGACCAGCACAAAAAAGGGCTCGATTATCTACCAATGTTATGCCGGACCTGATTGGCAAAACAATCACTCGAATAACCATTTCAGATATGGACCGAATTCTTTCTTTTTCTTTTGCCAAAACTGATGAGATTTTCAAATGTCAATTCTTCCGCCATCGTACGAATTTTTTTCTGGTCGACAGAAATAACATAATTAAGAATGCCTTCAAACATCAGAAGAAATATTCCAACATGACTTTCCAAATAGCCGAAAGTAGAAAAATAGATCCTTTAAAGATCTCGTCAGATGAGTTATTTCGCACAGTCGAGGTTTTTCCTGCTCTTCCGTTTAGTCAATTCTTGAAGAAAAACATTCTGTATATTAGTCCGCTGGTTTTACAGGAAATGACTCTCCGCACTCAGCTGAATTTCGATGTTTTCATTCAGGATCTGAACCGCTCCTCGCTTGATTTTTTTCTGTCTGAGCTGCAAGAGTTTATTCAGCATTGTTTATCCGACCCACCTCGAGTATATCTGGATAATAATCAGCCGGTTTGTTTTGCTCTCAGTGAATTACAATTATACCGGAATTATTCCTGTCAGATTTTTGACACTATTAACGATGCCCTCATTTTTTATATTTTTAATCGTTTAAAATCCGATCGACAGCAAAAACAAATTGAAAGAATACAAACCCTGATCGATAAGAAATTGAGACAACTTGAAGAATTTATTGGTCAACTTTCTCAATTTCCAGATGAACAATCAGAGAGAAAAAATTTACAGAAGTTAGGCGAATTGTTATTAGCTCACCTCAACCGGATTTCTGCCGGAGTAGAGTCAGTGGAAGTTCCCGATTTATTTGATCCCCAGCAAAAACCAATACGCATTGCATTAGACCCCATCTTATCACCTCAAGAAAATGCCAAACGGTATTTTCAAAAGGCCAGGGAAGTGTCAGAAAAAATAAGAAAAAGAAAAGAAAAACTGAAATTCCTCCAGCAACAAAAAAAACAAATTGAGCATATGAAGGAAGCAATTGTTCATCAACCGGATACGAAAAATCTTCAGCGAATCGAGCAAAAATTGGTCGAATTACACCTTATGCAAACCGACGAAGAAAAAATGCGCGAAATCTACCGACCATATCGACAATACTTTTATGAGAACTGGGAGATCTGGGTGGGGAAAAATGCCAGAGACAATGATCAAATGACATTCAAATCCGCCCACAAAGAGGATTTTTGGTTGCATGCACAAGGGGTGGGTGGATCACATGTCATTATACGAAAAGCTCCACACCAACAAGATCCCCCCAAATCGGTGTTAGAGTACGCTGCGCGATTAGCCGCTACTCATAGTCAAGCTCGGCACAGCACATATGTACCAGTATTGTATACCCGAGTGAAGTATGTGCGCAAACCGCGTAGGAGTGAGCCGGGAGTGGTCATTCCCGAAAGAACAAAATCCATATTCGTTGAACCTTTGTTAAATGAATAGTTGACTCTCCTTTTCATTTATTTTAAATTTTTTCTTGTTTTTACAAACCGCGAACGGCTGTATTCAATTTTAACAAAAGGCGCATTATTATCAGATTTTAAGGAGAACAAAAATGAAAATATATATCCATATTCTATTATTTATCATAATTTTTATTTTTTTCTGTCAAAATCATACTGGTACTGAGCAGC
>CAYMXZ010000270.1:0-2867 GCA_964394475.1 uncultured Caldithrix sp.
ACTTTATCACGAACTGCCAACTTCAGTTCCGGCCTTTGACCCTCATTTTTTTAAAAATCCGTTTGAAGAAATATACTCACCGCTGGAAGGAGTTTTTGTCTCCCTGAAAGATATTGGAGAGAAAATAATACACCATGATGCACTGGGTACCATTCAGGAGATACAAATTCGATCCCCCTATGATGGACAAATCTGGGGATTAGTTCACAGCGGGCGTTTTGTAAAAGCAAAGCAGCCCCTGGCACTCATTTATCAGGGATTCAGCGATGCTGCCTACAAATTCTTTGACTACCGCCATAAAGCAGTGGCAGGTGCTGTATTAAGAGAAATTCTGCATTTCTTAAATAAGTAATAAGTTTAGTAAAAATGAAAAAGTGGACTGATGCGTATTTGTAATGATATTTTTTAAAACCCCCAGTTTGCATTAATAACGCTTATCGTGGAAGGGAATTTAGATTTGTAAATTCGAATCTGTGGTCTAAAAAACAAATATAGTTTCTGAACATTAAGCCTTTACATGGCTAAAACCTAACTTTCGTTTTCAATGAGGTAATGAGCAAAGCAGAATCAAACTTTACACATGAACATACTGAAGACTATTGAAATATTTTTTCAACATTTAGGGAACTTCATCTGGAGTTGGCCGCTCATCATCCTGTTAGTGGGGACTGGTTTATGGTTAACTATTATTCTTCGGGGTTTACAATTTCGGACTCTGTTGCGAGCATTTTATCTGGCGCTTATTAAGCGACGGGAAGAAGGTAACGAGCCTGGAGATATTTCTCATTTTCAAGCCCTAATGACCGCGCTTTCTGCCACCATTGGAACAGGCAATATTGCCGGGGTAGCGACAGCCATCAGTGTCGGAGGACCGGGGGCACTATTCTGGATGTGGATCACAGGTTTGGTGGGAATGGCTACGAAATACTCTGAAGCTGTCTTGGCCGTGAAATATCGAACTCGCGATAAATTCGGCACGATGAGCGGTGGACCGATGTATTATCTGTCTCGCGGGTTGGGATTAAAATGGTTGGGGACTATTTTTGCATTATTTGCCTCAATAGCCGCATTTGGAATCGGCAATATGGTGCAATCCAATTCAGTGGCTGAGGCAGTTAAATCTACTTTTGGTATTCCAACGCTTTTCAGCGGGATCATTTTAATGGCAGCTACAGGCCTGGTTATCATCGGTGGAATTAAAAGCATTGGAAGAGTTACTCAATGGTTAGTACCTTTCATGTTAGTTTTCTACTTTGGCGGTGCCTTACTCATTTTGATTATTTACTTCCAGGAAATTCCCTCTGCTATTTTACTGATTCTAAAACAGGCCTTCACTCCTACGGCTGCTTCTGGTGGTTTTTTAGGTGCCGGGATAATGGTGACAGTTCGAATGGGAGTGGCCAGAGGAATTTTTTCAAATGAATCTGGTCTGGGAAGCTCTCCTATAGCGGCGGCCGCCGCACAAACCAAAGATCCCGTTACCCAGGCATTAGTTTCCATGACTCAAACTTTTATAGATACCATTGTGATTTGTTCAATGACTGGCCTGGTTTTAATTGTAACCGGCGTCTGGAATAACGGAAAAACTGGTGCGGAATTAACATCCATCGCTTTTTCTCAAGGACTGCCGGGAGAGTGGGGCAATTTTATTGTGGCGCTTGGTCTGATTTTGTTTGCTTATTCCACCATCCTGGGATGGTGCTATTACGGAGAAAAATCAATTGAATATTTATTCGGCGAACGAATTATTCGACTCTATAGATATGTCTATGTCGTGTTTGTTGGTGTCGGTGCGTTGTTGAAACTGAATTTCGTGTGGGCAATAGCCGATGTTTTCAACGGCTTAATGGCTATCCCTAATCTAATTGGATTACTGGCTTTGTCGCCGGTAATTGTCTCTGAAACCCGCAACTACTTTAAAAATAATTAAAAATAAGTCAGAAGTGAATCTCTCATTTTCCAGGATGACTTTTAAACCAGGCGATGGTCTCTTCAAGAGCCTGTTCTAAAGGAGTGGCCGATAGATGAAACGTTTGGCGGAATTTAGAATCATCCACCACAAAGGGGGCTTCAAATTCGTACATCATCTCGACCAGTTCTCTCACAATCGGATTAAAAATACCCATCAATCTTAACAATCCCTTGGAAGCAGCTTGAATTTTAACCGGTCGACCAATTTTCTGAGATATGATGTCAATAATTTTCCGGGTAGTGACGGTTTCTGGATTGGGGAGGTGCCAGGCCTGTCCTAATGCCTCCTTCCGCTCACCTAAGACCACCAATGCTCGGCCAATATCCGGTACATAACTGTAAGTGTGAAGAAGATCTGGATTCCCCAGAACCTGTGCCGGTTTCCCTTTCAAGGCAGAATAAAATACCCTTTCTCCCAGGGTGCTTTGTAAAGCAAAAGGACCAAAAAAATCTGAAGAACGTCCACTCACCGCCTGAATTTTCCCCTGATGATGAGCCTCAAATAATGCCTGACTTAATTGCGCTCTCACTTTTCCTTTTCGGCTGATGGGTTGATAAGCTGAATTTTCAGTTAATGGTTTACCGTTGCCTGAACCATACATATATAAATTTTCCATCACGACTAATTTGGCCTCAGTACCGGCTACTCCCTCTATTATCCCCTGATGAATCTGAGGGAGTAAATCAATCCAGCGGTTATAGGGGACATTGGTGCAGTTGTATACCACAGCGGCGTTTTGTGCTACTTTTCTGACGGCCAGTGGATCGGATGCATCTAATGGTATCACTTCAACAGTATCAGGAACAGCTGCTTTTCCACTCTTACTGGCCATCTTAAAAGGTATCTTTTTTCGAATCAACTCCTGCATTACTGCCATGCCGATTGGTCCACATCC
>CAYMXZ010000270.1:2967-4612 GCA_964394475.1 uncultured Caldithrix sp.
GTATCTTTTTTCGAATCAACTCCTGCATTACTGCCATGCCGATTGGTCCACATCCTATCACAAGGTGATAATCTTTTGCATTCATAATTTTGTTACCAGAAAATTTTATTCACTCTTTCTTAGTGTTATTTATCTGTCCCGGCTTTGAAGATGAATGTTACTGTTAGATGGTGAAAATTATTTTCACAGTGCGCTCAGACTTGTTCTAACAATCCCGGCTCAATTTTATCGGATTTTAGTCCAATTTTTTGTAAGATGACCATCTCGAGATCACTGAAGATATCATAGAGAACCGGTACAATCACTAACGTAAAAGCCGTTGAAAAGAAAAGACCAAAAATGACAACTACTCCCATACCACCCCACCACTGGGAACTTTCGACGCCGAATTGGATAAATTTTGAAAAGTCACCTTTAAATAAACCAATAAAATCAATGTTTATTCCTACGGTAAGTGGGATTAATCCCAGAATGGTGGTGATGGCTGTTAAAATCACCGGGCGCAGACGGGTTTTGCCAGCCAGGATAATCGCTTCATTTTTTTTCATCCCATTTTTTCGGATTAACTGCAAATAATCGATGAGGACAATGGCATTGTTTACCACGACTCCAGCCAGCGAAATGACCCCAATACCGGTCATAATAATTCCAAAAGGTTTAAAGGAAATTAATAGACCAAAGAAAACGCCGAACAGAGAAAGAAAAACGGAGATCATGATAATAAATGGAAGCAGGATGGAATTAAACTGGGTGACTAAAACAAAAAATATCAGCAGTAATGCGATCAGGAAAGCACGTCCAAGAAATTCTGAGGCGGCTTTCTGTTCAACATCCTGTCCGGCGAAAGTTATTGAATACCCTCCGGGAGTGGCAAAATTTTCTAACCTTTCTTTAACATCGGCGAGTACCTCAGCGGAACTTCGGCCGAAGGCTTCACCGGTAATTGTTATGACTCGATCCCCATCCACATGATTAATATTGCTCAGACCTGCTGAAAAATCAATATTGGCGAAATTGGCCAGCGGAATATGTTTTCCTTCATGAAAAATTGTCAGATTTAATATATCCGTATAACTCTTTCGGTAACTTTCACTAAAACGCACCGTGATATCATATTCGTCCTGACCGATACGATACTCTGAGGCTTTCGTTCCATTAATGGCGGTTCGAATGGTGCTGGCAATTTGTGAGGTGTTTAAACCCAATAAGGCCGCTTTTTGGCGATCAATTCTGATGCGCAGTTCAGGCTTCCCTTTTTCGTAATTGTCCCGTAAATCAGTCAACCCTTCTACATTTCGAATTTGCCGTTGAATGTCGTTAGATAGTTTTTCAAGAATTCTGAAATCTTCCCCCTTGATCTGAATTTCTACCGCACTGCCAGTAGGAGGACCTTCCTGTGGTTTTGACACATCAATACGAACTCCAGGAATATTTTGTACATTCGCTTTAATATCTTCTAATGTTTTAAATGAGCTTTGTTGCCGCTGATAATGTTCAATAAAATCAATAGTTATTTGTGACTTATGCGGATCACCACCTTCCATTCCCATTCCAAAATTATCAGAAACATTGCCTACCTCAGTCACAAAATGCTCCATATCCACTGTATTCTGAATTCGTGATTCAATCTCTCTGGCTACTCGAT
>CAYMXZ010000271.1:0-4603 GCA_964394475.1 uncultured Caldithrix sp.
GTTCTCTTCTTAATTTTTACCACTTTTTTTTCATCGGCGGCTATGCTTAATGCCAGAAATGACAACAACAAAAGAAAAATGACAGAATATCGTTGAGCACACATATCATCCTCCTTTTAAAAATAATTAATTTTATATTACGTACGAACGATTTTCATGAAGGATGCGAACACTTTATCAAATCAATGAATAATATTCTGATATAAAAAACCTCAAACGAGGTTTTTGTTCCTCATTTGAGGTAAAAATTTTTAAAAAGTTGGATTTCCTAGGCTGGCTGGTTCTGAAAAATCTGAAGGGCTAATTCGGGTTTATCGACTTCTAAAATAATCAGACCCTTCTTTTGCTTCGGCTCTACTGCCCCATAAAGATATTCGATATTAATTTTCGCGTTACCTAATTTCATGGTCAATTCCATTAGCGCTCCCTGGCGATTAGGAAGTTCCACTGCAAAAACCTCCCGTTCTTCAACCACATAATTATGATCCTGTAGTACATTCAGAGCTTCCCGGGAATCGGATACATATAAGCGGGCGGTGTCCAGGAAAATACCCACTCCATAAACAGAGATGTTTTTCTTTTTCAACACCCTGAAAAGTTCACCGGCCGAATTAGGCCTGTTTTCGATGACGACATATAACTCTTTGATTTTCTGCATAAATTTCCTTCCTCTTATCATCTCGCCATAAATATAGATTATTTAAATACCTATCTCAAAACTATTCTTTCGAAAGCGCTTTATTTTCTCTCCTTTCCATTTCTTTTTAGCAAGAAATAACAGCTTCTCCTTCCTTAAATCTTGATGTCATTTGCAAAAATTACGGGCCTTTCATAATGAAGACTACCTGGATAACTTGTCTTGAATGGAATTCTCCTTCGGAATTTTAAAAAATTGATATTATCTTTTTAACAAATTTATTGCTCCGATGTGGCCGGGTGTTCAATGAATAAAGGAAATTTTTTATCATCACTATTTTCGTCAAAAAGCGGATCGAGAATTACCATAACCAAACATTAGATTATATCAAAGGGATTCCTATACAGGACATTAAAATACTCATTGTCAAGCTAAGATATGTCCGATCATGATAACCAGAAATACTAACAACGGAGGATTTTAAATGAAATTCCTTTCATACCTCAATTTGATGCTTATTCTTCTACTAATGAACTGTCAGACCCAACCTGAAACCACTCCAATCCAACAGGACTCAGGCGCCGCAGAAGCCATCCAGATTTCTCTTTCAGTCACCGATCTGACTGCTTCCTTAAAATTTTATTCTCAACTGGGATTCAAGATTCTTACGGCTGATAAAAACGCGAGTGTCCCCTGGGCTTTTATCAGTGACGGTAGAATATTATTCATGCTGAGCCAGAATGAATTCCCCTCCCCTGCACTGGTGTATTATACCGCTAATTTTACGCAAAGAACCCAGAGTTCTGGGGACTTTCGCCTGCTTCCCAATGAAAGTAAAAAACCACAGACTGCCATCGCCACCAGCCCGGAAGGGATCGGCATTACCCTGATTGAAATGAAAAGCCAATTCCTTCCCTTATTGCCAGCTGAAATATCTGTTTTAACAGGAAGTTTTAAGGAACTCAGTATACCTGTTCAGGATAGTGAGGCCTCCCGCATCTTTTGGACCGGGATGGGTTTTCGACCTCAATCATTGACCTCTGCACCGCCCTTCATTCTTTCAGATAATTTTTTGACGATTGGCTTACATCCCGAAGCTGATTTTTCATCCCCCGCCTTAACCTACCAGAACACCCAACTGGATGCTGCTTTTTTAAAAATGCAATCGCTTGGTTTAAAGACACAAGCGATGAAAAATAAGGATAATGAAAATCTGCGTGAACTCCGGGTGATATCTCCAGATGGACAGTTGCTTCGAATGGTATCTCAATGAGTTCAAAATGTCAGTTCAGGCGGTAATTAAAATGAAAATTATTTTTTCAGAAGAAAATGTTTTGAATCTGAATCATGGATTTATTATAATTGACCTCTAATTTAGTATAAACATCAACAGTTAAATTAAAGAGAGGATTTTTTTATGATAAAAAATTTGGCTCTCCTTTTGCTCTTTGTTGCGCTGGCAGCGAGGGGGCAGACAGGCATAAAAACCGAGATTATTGAGTACAGGGATGGTGAGACGGTTTTGCAAGGATTATTGGCTTATAATGCCTCACAAGAAGGGCGTAGACCGGGTGTTCTGGTAGTACACGAATGGTATGGTCATAATGAGTATGTGCAGCAACGCGCCATCCAGTTAGCAGAAATGGGATATGTCGCTTTTGCCCTGGATATGTATGGAAAAGGAATTCTGGCCAGTAATGCACAACAGGCCAGTCAATTAGCGGGCGCATTTTACCAGAACCGCCAACTGATGCGTCAGCGAGCGATGGCCGGGCTGAGGATATTGCAAGAACATCAGCTGGTAGATAAAACAAAAGTAGCGGCTATTGGTTTTTGTTTTGGAGGAACGGTGGCCTTAGAACTGGCACGAAGTGGGGCGGAATTAGCCGGAGTGGTGAGTTTCCACGGAGGATTAAAAACTCCGGATCCGGCAGATGCCAGGCAGATTAAAGGTTCGGTACTGATTTTACACGGTGCAGATGATCCTTATGTAAAAGAGGAAGAAGTCAAATCTTTTCAGGAAGAGATGCGCCGGGCGGGAGTAGACTGGCAGATGATCTTCTATGGCGATGCCGTGCATAGCTTCAGCAACCCAGCGGCCGGAAATGATAAATCGCAGGGAGCAGCATATCATCCCAGAGCGGCTCAGCGCTCCTGGAAGGCCATGCAAATCTTTTTCAGCGAAATTTTTGAAAAAAAGAATTAGGCTGGTTTTGAGGAACTTCTACGGGAAATTTTTAGCGGGGAAGAAAGAAAATTCAGTAGCAGAAAAGTTGAATTAACTATTGCATTATCAATAGATAATCTTTAAATTTTTTGCTACGTTTTTGTGGTCAGGGGCGGTAGCTCAGTTGGTTAGAGCACTACGTTGACATCGTAGGGGTCGTCAGTTCAACTCTGGCCCGCCCCACAGTCGAGCCACGAATACGGTATTCGTAGCTTTATTTAATATTTTGAGGATCAAAAATAGAATGAAAAACGAAAAAATTAAAATAAAATTTCCGGATGGTAAAACCCAGGAATTCCCAAAAGGAGTGACGGGTTTAGAAATCCTGCAGGCTCTGCCAGCCCGCTTGCGAGAGGAAGCCACTGGAATCAAAGTGAACGGGGAAGTTAAAAGTCTGCCAGAACCCATTCAGCAGGACAGTGACATTCAGATTTTAACTTTCGACGATAAAGAGGGTCGGGAAGTCTTCTGGCATAGTTCGGCTCACTTAATGGCGCACGCCGTTCAGCGGTTGTTTCCCCAGACCAAATTTGGTATCGGCCCGGCCATTGAAAATGGATTTTACTATGATATCGATCTGGATCATCCTTTGAGTCCAGAAGATTTTGAAAAGATAGAAGCCACCATGGCCAAAATAGTTGACGAAGACCATCCAATTATTCGCAAAGAATGGAATAAGAAGGAAGCGATTGACTATTTTAAAAAGCGTAACGAAGATCTAAAACTGGAATTATTAGCCGAACTGGAAGATGGAATTTCCACCTATTCGCAGGGAGATTTCACTGATCTTTGCCGCGGTCCGCACCTCCCCTCCACGGGACGGATAGGCAAACACTTTAAATTATTGAGTGTGGCCGGTGCTTATTGGCGGGGCGATGAGAAAAATAAGATGCTGCAACGCATCTACGCTGTTTCTTTTCCCAAAAAGAAAATGCTGGAAGAGTATCTCCATCGTCTGGAAGAGGCCAAAAAACGGGACCATCGTAAGCTGGGCCGGGAACTGGATTTATTTTCCATTCAAGAAAATATTGGCAATGGATTAATTCTCTGGCATCCCAAAGGGGCACGGGTCCGGCGAATCATCGAAGAGTTCACAATAAATGAACATTATAAAAACGGCTATGAACTGGTCTATACTCCCCATCTGGCCAAGTTACAATTATGGGAGACCAGCGGACATACTGGCTTTTATCGTGAGAATATGTTTACTCCCATTGACATTGAGGAAGTGAGCTATCAAATAAAACCGATGAACTGTCCTTTTCATATCACCATTTATAAAAATCAATTGCGAAGCTATCGGGATCTCCCTATTCGATTTTTTGAATTAGGCACGGTGTACCGATATGAAAGATCGGGAGTGCTTCATGGTCTGATGCGGGTGCGCGGCTTTACTCAGGATGATGCTCATATTTTCTGTACTCCCGAAAATTTAAATGAGGAAATTTCGCGGGTATTAGAATTCACCCTCTATATTTTGCGAACCTTCGGCTTTAATGAATATGAAATTTATCTCTCCACCCGCCCGGAAAAATTTGTCGGACAGGTCGAAAACTGGGACAAAGCTACTGCCGCCCTCAAATATGCCCTGGATAAAAGTGGTTTGCCCTACGAGGTGGATCCCGGGGAGGGTGTCTTTTACGGCCCAAAGATTGACATTAAAATTAAAGATTCCATCGGACGTTCCTGGCAATGCTCTACTATTCAGGTTGATTTTAATTTACCGGAAAGATTTAATG
>CAYMXZ010000272.1:0-4582 GCA_964394475.1 uncultured Caldithrix sp.
TTCGGGTACACTGGAGTTTTTACAAAAATTACAGCAAGAAAAAAAGTATGTGAATGGAAATCTTATTGGACAATTTGGAGTGGGCTTTTACTCGGTTTTCATGGTGGCCGATGAAGTCACCATCGATACCCGACATGCTGATACTGATTCACAAGCCTATCGCTGGGTATCGCGGGGCGAAGGAACTTTTACGGTGGAAGAGAGTGATCGTCAGGAGCGAGGGACGAAAATTTCGTTTACTTTTAAAAAAGAAGCGGAAGAGTTTGCCAGTCCTTACCGAATAAAAGAAATCATAAAAAAATATTCTAACTTTGTTGATTTTCCCATATTGCTGAATAAAGAACAGGTAAACCGGGTATCAGCCATCTGGCAGCGACCGAAATCGGAGATTAAGGAAGAGGAGCTGGTTGAATTCTATAAATTTATTGCCGACGATTACCAGCCTCCACTGGGACACCTGCAGTTGTCTATAGAAGGATCGGTGAATTTTAAGGCGTTGATTTTTATTCCGCAAACCGCGCCTCCCCTTTTTTTCCGTGAAGATCTGGATAAAACATTACACCTCTATTCCAATAAAATTTTCATTCAGGATAATGCTCGCGAATTACTACCAGAATACCTGCGCTTCACCAAAGGGATAGTTGATTCGGAAGATATCCCTCTCAATGTTTCCCGCGAATGGGTGCAGACCAGTCCGATAATCGCAAAAATTAGAAATACGCTGGTAGGGAAAATTTTGAGTTTTCTGGAGGAATGGGCAAAGAGTGAACCCGAAAAATATAAAAAATTTTATCAAAATTTTGGAGCGCTTTTTAAAACGGGAATTAATTCAGACTTTGCCAATCGCGATAAAATTATCGACTTGCTGAGATTTGAGTCCACCAAAACCGAAGATGGACAATGGGTATCTCTGAAAGATTATGTTTCCCGTATGAAAGAAGGTCAGAAGGAAATCTATTATCTTTCGGGTGAAAATAAGGACGTTCTCAAGCGCAGTCCAAATCTGGAATATTTTCGTAAGAATGATATCGAAGTGCTGTTGTTAGCCGATCCCATCGATATTTTTATTATTCCTGGTATCCCGGAATATGATAAAAAGCCCATCAAGTCCATCGAAAAAGCGGATCTGGATTTCAAACCGGATGAGAAAGCAGGCGAAGAAGCGTTAACCTCCGGTCTGGCCAAATCACTGATTACGGTTTTTAAAGAAACCCTGGGTGATAGGGTGGCTGATGTCATCGAATCGAAACGGCTGGTCGACTCTCCGGTTACGCTGGTCAGCAGCAAAGAAGCCATGGACAGCTCGATGGAAAAGATGATGAAATTAATGGATAAAGGTTTTACCGGCTCGAAAAAAATTCTGGAGGTGAATACTCGTCATCCGTTGATTAAAAATTTAGCCCGTATCAATCTGGTCAGCAGCAAAGATATATTGCTGCGCCACTGCATTCTGCAGCTGTACGAGGGAGCGCTATTATTGAATAATAATCTGGAATCACCCGGCGAGTTTATCAACCGGATGACCGAGATTATGGTAAAAGCCACTCAGGGAAGTTGATGGCGAATTGGATATCATTTCACTGGAAAACTGGAGAACTATTTTTCGTTTGTATCAGCTGAAAAATTGAAAATTCTACATTATAAAAATTATTCAAAAAAATTCATGAGATAGATTCACCTGCTACTCCTCCAGGATTCAGAACAGTCGATCTCGCATTTTCTATAAACAGGCCAGCACGCGGTGGTTCAGTACTCATTGACTGACCCTCGATGGTTACCCTCGCTTCTCACTATAATTCAGATAAAAACCTATTTTGTGGTAAACATCTTTTCGATCTGGAATACTGGTTTGATATCCACTGGAAGATCTGTTAATTTGACGGTGAGAGTTTTCATACCGGGAGACACCACCGCATAGGTATTGATGAGCTGACGGGCCGCCTGGTAATTTCCTTCCGCCTGGATGGTGAGAATCGTCGAAGCCAGTTCCTGCAGCGCGGGATAGATGTTACGGATATTCACTCGTACCTTCTGTCGTGATGGATCATATTCATAACCGCCTTTTTCCAGCAAATAATTAAAAATGATGGCACAACCTGCGCCGTGGGCTTCATTAATTCCAAACCGAACCGAACGGAAAATTCCGGCCAGAAAGGTAGTCCAGGTTTCATTTTCGAAGGTGGCTGGAAATTCTCCTTTTTTCATGACATAGATTAAATTATACATGCCTAAAACATCGGCCTTGCACTCTTCGATGGTTGAGTAAGTCTCTTTCAATTCTTTTTTCACTTCGGTTTCCCGACCATCGACGGTGATGAAACCGGGTCCGACCCCATGGGACATTTCATGCATCAGCACATGATTGAAAAATGCTTCAAAGGTTACATCCTTTAACTGCGATTCATCCAGAACTCGTTCAGCAATGGGCAACAGAATCTGGTTAAATTTGGCCTGGTTGATATTTTTCAACATGACTTTTTTTGAACCTTTTTCAGCGCGCACCCGCTGATCATTCGGCAAATTAAAGGCGATGGTCTGCACCCCGGCTTTGGTATCCCCGGCCGAAAATACTTCTTGTGCGACGACAATTGGTGACTCGGCGCCCCGTTTAAAATTTTTATAATGATCCGCCATCGGTAAATTCCTTTCAATCTCCAGCAGATAACTGCCGAAGCGAGCCAGTTTACTGCTTTCCTGAGGATCACGCAGGGTGAGAAAAGCTTCAAAGGACGCTTTATAATTAAATAATTCATCCTCGTAGACCTCATACGGTCCGATGACCACTTCAATAGTATGATCTTTTAAATCCATCCAGTCTTTATCGCTCTGATAATAGTCATTGCTTAGAAAGGCGTCGGCGCGACTCAATAAATAGGTTTTCAGAGAAGGATTATCGGCATATTCCGCAGCTTCCCGTAAATAATTCGCCGCCCTGGTTAAGGGTTCTTTAAAGTATTCTGAATAGGGGATAGCAACTAATTTATCGCCCTGACGACGAATCACGGTGAACTCAGAGGTAAAAGCTGAGCGGTCTTCGGGATGACGTTCCAGCCACTTTTCAAATTCTTCCTTGCTCATATCTTCAGGATAAAAATTAGCACCCAGGGGTTTGGGCTGATTTCCAAAAAAAGGCTTATTATGATCCAGGCGATTGAAAGGTCCAAACATGATCTGGAAGAGCTGAAGTCGCCGCTGGTCAATTTCCGCCGTTGATTTTTGCAATTTCGCCTGTATATCAGGATTACCAGAGTAAACCTGCTGCAGGAAAATGTCATCCATAATTTTTGCAGCTCGATAAAGCTTTTCCAGACAGATAGTTTCTCTTTCGGATAATAAGCCGCTATCATATGTAATCTCAGTGGGGGCAAATTTCGCTAACAGAGCTTTTAACATATCGACTTCATTCTCCACTTTTTGCTGGCAGTTAAAAAAAACGAACAAGAATGTAAACACATTGAGCATAATAAATTTTTTTTTCATGAACGCTCCTTTCGCAAAATTACGGATGAGCTGGTGGAATGGATTAATAGCGAAAATGTTTTATTTCTTCTCCCTTTTCTCCGATTTCAGTCATGGCTTCAATACCGATTTCAAGATGTAATTTGGTATATTTTTCAGTGATTTCCCGATCGGATTCTTCAGTTTTTACGCCTTCCGGCACCATGGGTAAGTCGGATACCAGCAGGAGTGCTCCCCGCGATATCTCATTGGCATGGCCAACGATAAACAGGGTCGCAGTTTCCATATCGATCCCAATGGCCGATATACGACCGAGATATTTTTTAAATTCGTCATCCCATTCCCATAATCGGCGATTGGTGGTGTAGACTACCCCGGTCCGATACTCCATTCCTTTTTCCAGGATTTTATTGGATACAAATTTATGCAATTTAAAGGAAGGAAGAGCGGGCACTTCCGGGGGGAAGTAATCGTTGCTGGTGCCATCCCCGCGGATGGCAGCGATCGGTAAAATAAAATGTCCGATTTCAGTAGATGACTTTAATCCGCCACATTTGCCCAAAAACAACACTCCTTTGGGTCGGCGCGCGACTAGCAGATCCATAATAGTCGCCGCGTTGGCTGAACCCATCCCGAAATTGATGATGGATAAGCCATGGGAGTTGGTAGCAATCTGCATGGGTCTTCCATATCCTTTAATATCTAATCGAAATTTCTCAGCAAATTCCTGTACATAATTGTAAAAATTGGTTAACAAAATATAGTCACCAATCTCATCCAGCTGGGCCCCGGTATAGCGGGGTAACCAGTTCATCGCAATTTCTAATTTGGTTTTCACTGTGCTATGATTTCCTGTTTTTTGACGATCTCTTGTTCGTTTAGAAAATATACTAAAAAATCTTCAAGATCCCAAAACAAGCAAAATACTTTTTAGAAGGATATTTGAAATTTAATTACAATTTAATGGCGATCACCTTACGATCATGAAATAGGATTTTGGACGAAAAAACTGATTCCGGTATTTTTACCCTTTTTCAAAATAAAAAACAACATGACGATATGATTAATATGATCTCAGCTCTCACGCCTGCGAAGTTTCGCAGGATAGGCATATTTATTCATT
>CAYMXZ010000273.1:0-2335 GCA_964394475.1 uncultured Caldithrix sp.
ACATCATGACTAAACTGGCCTGGATTGCTCCCCGATACGGGTTCACCTTAGATCAACGTTTTGAGGATCTCACTGAACAGCAGAAAAATATCATTATCAATGGTTCGGAAGATTTTGTTGGGATACGCGGCTTTTTTGAGCGGCTGGAAACCAAAAAATACAAATTGCATATTCGGGTTTTTATGAGTCGATTTCGAGGATATTTCACCTGTACCATGTGTCATGGTCAGCGATTAAGACCCGAAGCTCTGGCTATTACCATTAATGATAAAAATATTTCTGACCTGTCAAAAATGAATATCAGGGAATTATATAGATTTTTCAAAGTTATATCGTTATCCGCTTATAAAAAGAAAATCTCGGAACAGTTGCTCAAAGAAATTAATCACCGTTTAAAATATCTGATTGACGTGGGACTATCCTATCTAAATCTGGATCGGCGTTCAAACACGCTAAGCGGGGGTGAATTTCAAAGGATTAATTTGGCCACAGCATTAGGCACTTCTCTTACCGAAACTCTTTATATACTTGACGAACCCACCATTGGTCTGCATCCACGCGATACGAAACGTTTGTTATCTATACTAAAATCTCTTTCTAAGATTGGTAATACTACCGTCGTTGTTGAGCACGATAAAACCATCATTGAAAATGCGGATTACATTATCGATTTAGGACCTGCCGCCGGGACAGCTGGAGGTCAGGTGATGTTTGCTGGCTCTCAACAAGAATTCTCTCAATTTTCAAAGAGCCTTACCGCAAAATATATGAAGGGAGAGAAATTTCTGCCAGCTAAAACCAGGTGGAGAAAGGGAACAGGCAAAGCCATCACCATTCGAGGGGCACGCGAACATAACTTAAAAAATTTAAATGTTCGTATTCCGCTGGGAATGATGGTCGTTATTACAGGGGTCTCTGGCTCAGGTAAAAGCACCCTGGTGCACGATGTTTTGTATCAGGGCTATTTGAATGTGAAAGGAGACCAAAAGGTCCATACAAGACCATTTGATGAAATAAAAGGGTTTCAGCACATTCATCACATCGAGTTCATCGATCAGTCGCCTATTGGCCGGACGCCACGGAGTAATCCAGTCACTTACATAAAAGGTTTTGATGAAATTCGCAAGCTATTTGCTTCCTTACCCGCTGCCAGAGCACGAGGATTTACACCTGGATTTTTTTCTTTCAATGTACCTGGTGGGCGGTGTGAAAATTGTGAAGGAGACGGACAGTTAAAAATTGATATGCAGTTTTTAGCCGATGTGTATGTTGACTGCGATGTGTGTAAAGGAAAAAGATATAAAAAAGAAGTTTTACATATTTTATTTCAGGGAAAAAATATCTCAGAAATTCTGGACTTGACCGTTAACGAGGCATTAGATTTTTTTAAAGAGTATCCGTCCATCACTTCTAAAATAAAGGTATTACAGGAGGTAGGATTGGACTATTTGAAGCTGGGTCAGCCGGCCACCACGCTATCAGGTGGTGAAGCTCAGCGAATTAAACTGGCTGCTCATCTTTCTAAAAAAACTCATAGAGATGTTCTCTTTATTCTGGATGAACCTACCACTGGACTTCATTTTGAAGATGTAACTGTCCTTTTACAGGCGCTGGATAATTTAATCTTAAAAGGCGCTTCCATTTTAATCATCGAACATAATCTGGACGTTATCCGTCATGCCGATTGGATTATTGATCTGGGACCAGAAGGTGGGGACGAAGGTGGTTATATTGTGGCGGAAGGGAGACCATCTGAAATAGCGGCTCATCCAAAATCGTATACGGGCCAATTTCTAAGAGAAATGGATCACATGAAAAATAATTGAGGAGAATTAATTTCTGGTATTCAAATAGTCAATAATTTTATGGATGGTCTTCTGGGTAGCACCACGATTTTCTTCGACGACCCGGTAAGCTTTCTGCCCACATTCCCGTCGAAAAATATCATTTTTTATAAACTTCTCAACAATATTTTGAATCTCCTGCGAATTTTGAACCTCCCATCCACCCATATTGCTCTTTAATATTTGAGCTTCTTGCAACACCTGATTGACCGGGCCAAAAATAACCGGAATTTGATAAACGGCTGCTTCCAGGACATTATGGATATTCTGTTTGAAGCTTCCGCCAATGTACGCCAGTTTGCCCACACTATATAAATTCGCCAGCAGGCCCATTTGGTCGACAATGATAAACTTCTCATTCGAAATAGAATTGATTTGCGAAAGCCGGATGGACTTTTCATCCTGAAGATACGCTTCGATTTCTGCCAGATGTTCAGCCGTTGGCTCATGAGGACAAATAATCGAGAGCAACTGTTCATATTTTTTATGCA
>CAYMXZ010000273.1:2345-4562 GCA_964394475.1 uncultured Caldithrix sp.
AAGATGGACATGATCTTCCGGCCAGGTACTGCCAGCCACAAAAATCCAGTGCGTTTCAACCAATTTGGCGGGAATTAATTCTTTCTTTCGGGACTCCTCTTTCCGATAGATCACCTGATCATATTTGGTGTCACCGATCACCACTAATCGATCGCTACTGACCAGCTGGCAAAAATTCTGTCGATCTAATTCTGAAATGGTGAGGATCAAATTAAATTTATTGTATACGGCCCGGTAAAAAGGTTTGGTAAACCAAAAAAGTCTTTTACTGCCGCGATGAAGGGTAGCATTAATCAGAAAAATCGGGACCTTAAACCAACGAGCTAACCATAACTGGTTAGGCCAGACATCGTACTTGGCAATAATCCACAGAGAAGGTTTGAGTTGCCGAAAGAAATGCCAGATAGAAAAGAAGCATTCATGCGGAGAATATAAATAGGCATCTACGGAAGGAAAATATTTTACATTTTCAAAACCGGAAGGTGAAAAGAATAATACCAGAATAAAATAATCCGGTTTTATTTTTTTAAACTCCAGCAGGAAAGGTTTGGTATGTTCAAACTCGCCGAGAGAAGCAGCATGCAACACCAGTACTGGTCTTTTATTTATCTGCTTTTTTATTTCTTTCAGTCGGCGACTCATCCTGATGCGCCCGATCATACCTTTGCGGATCTTAGAGTTAAAGGGGATTGCCAGAATCAATAAAAGGTAAAAAATGGGAATAAAAATCAGGTTATACAAAATGGCGAAAAAAAGTGACACTTTTCTTTCTCTCAATAAATGGATAGTAGATGACTTTTGTTAAATAAATAACTTTTTCTATTAAATACCATTGAATTTTGTCTCAGCGCCGTTTAATCAATTCATAGGGAGCGGTCCGCAAATCTTCATAAATATGACAGTAATTCTTATATCTTTCTGCAGAAATTTCACCCTGCTCCACCGCCTGTTTAATCGCGCATCCCGGTTCTTTATAATGATTACAATTATTGAACTGGCAGAATAATTCATATTTACCAAATTCAACAAAATAGTTTTTCAATTCATTTCGGTAAATATCCCATAAGCCCAATTCACGAATACCGGGAGTGTCGATGATGTATCCACCAAAAGACAGAGGAAATAATTCCACATGCGTCGTCGAATGTTTTCCTTTATTCGTTTTCTGACTGACTTCCATAATTTTTAAATCAATAGATGGTTCAATTCTTTGAATCATTGAACTTTTCCCCACTCCCGAATGTCCAACCAGCACCGATACTTTATCAACGAGAAACGATTTAAACACCTCCATACCTTCTCCTGTAACCGCAGAGGTACAATGAAAGGGGTAGTTCAACTTTTGATATTGGGAGATGGTGTCTTCAAACTTTGACTTATCGACCAGATCGATTTTATTGAGGCAAATAATACTTTTTAATTTATTCTTTTCGGCAATGACCAGATAGCGATCCAGCAGACCTGATTTAAATTCAGGTTGTTTAGTAGACATAATGATAACCATTTGATCGATATTCACGGCCACGATATGTTCACGGTAGGCTTTTCCTTCCACAGCCCGGCTTAATTTTGATCGGCGGGGTAGAATTTTACGGATGGTTCCTTCAGTTGAAGATAGCGGTTGCACCATCACATCATCACCCACTCTCACCGACGAGGTTTCGCCATTATCATTTTTTACCACACGCCCCCGTACCGTGCATTTGAGCACGGCTGAATCCGTTTTCACCCAATAATGATAACGAGTTGATTTGATGACTTTACCGAGGTATTCAGAGTTATGCTTTTTCACAGACGAATAAAAAGGTGATGAGTTGAATTATTATTTTCATTTAAATACTCACCAAGAACCACAGGATTCAATAGAATAGTAATGAATCGAGCCAGCTTAAAAGATAATATTTTTTTTCTTTTTATATTGAGTCGGTCTGCTATGAAGCTGGCATAATTCCGTTGGATGATATTTGATATTGAAAATCTCATTAAGAACTTTTGGACAATAATTGCCGGCCAGTTGACCGCTTTCTTCGCACACCTGTAATTGAATAACATCGGCGGGTTGTTGAAATGATTCTTCAGGGATATTCAGGTACTTATAAACGCGGGTGATAAAATCTGCCCAGAAAGGAAGAGCAGCAACCATTCCAGACTCTCCTTTTCCCAGAGAAATTTTCGGATCATCTAAACCTACCCACACCCCTGCGGTTAGAGTCGGAG
>CAYMXZ010000274.1:0-4561 GCA_964394475.1 uncultured Caldithrix sp.
GGTTTACACTATTAGTGCCGCTTTTGCTGGAGTGGCCGGGGTGATGCAATTTTCCCGTCTAACAGTGGGAGATCCAACGGTGGCGGTTGGCCTGGAGCTGGATGTGATTGCTGCGGTGGTGATTGGCGGAGGTAGTCTCTCCGGTGGCGAGGGCTCTATACTCGGTAGCTTGATTGGTGCATTGATTATGACCGTGATCCGCTCAGGGTGCTCGCAAATGGGATTGCCCAACTGGGTTCAGGAAATCATTACCGGCGTTATCATTGTTCTGGCCGTCGCTTTGGATCGCATGCGGCATCGCCATAGAGTATAATTTAACCTTGAAACAAATCATCATCATATATTGACATACGCTGCACATTCATATATCAAGGAGAAATATGCCCTTAAATATCAAAAAAATTCGTCAGCAATTTCCTGCCTTGCAACTCAAGGATGATGGAAAACCCAGGATCTATTTCGATAATCCCGGAGGTACCCAGGTACCACAGCAGGTAGTGCAACGAATGAGGGATTACCTGATCAATTCCAATGCCAATCATGGGGGATTTTTTCGAACTTCACAGACTTCCGATGCGATTTTAGAAGAATCTCATATGGCGATGGCTGATTTTCTGAATGCCAGTTCCCCCCACGAAATTATCTTCGGCCCTAATATGACCACTCTCACTTTCGCTGTTTCTCGATCTTTGGCGCATTGGTTCAAACCGGGAGATGAGATTATTCTTACGCGCATGGATCATGATGCTAATGTGTCTCCCTGGATGCAAATGGCTCAGGAGAAAGGTCTAAAAATAAAATGGGTAAATTTTCACACAGATTCTTATCATTATGACTACCAGCAGCTGGAAGAGTTGCTCTCTTCTCGGGTGAAATTGATCGCAATCAATTATGCCAGCAATGCCATCGGAACGATTAATGATATCCAGCGAGTTGTCGATCTGGCTCATCGCTACCAGGCTCTGATCTATGTAGATGCGGTGCAATATGTTCCCCATGCCCCCACCGATGTTCAGAAATTGGGGTGTGATTTTCTGGTCTGTTCAGCCTACAAATTTTTTGGTTCTCATCAGGGGATTTTATGGGGGCGTTATGAGTTACTGGAAAAACTACCGGCATATAAAGTTCGACCTGCCGATGAGAAACCGTCAGGAAAATTCGAAACTGGTACCCAGTGCCACGAAGGACAGGCAGGAACTTTGGGCGCCCTGGAATATTTGAGTTGGATTGGTCAAACCATGGCGCAGGAATATCATCAAAAGTTTTCGAATTTTTCCGGGAGAAAGCTTTTTCTCCACGCCGCCATGCAGGCGATAAAAGAATATGAGAAAAACATCAGCAAACATTTGATAAATGGTCTATCGAATATTAAAAAAATAAAAATACATGGCATCACTGACCAGGGTGAATTAGAGAAGCGTGTTCCAACCATATCTTTTTGCATGGATGGTATTAATCCGGCAAAAATTGCCCGGCATTTAGCCGCAGAAAATATATTTGTGTGGAATGGACATTATTATGCACTGGAAGTTATCCGGCATCTGGGATTAGAAAAACAGGGTGGCATGGTACGAATCGGAGCTGTGCATTATAATACCATGGATGAAATCGATCGCCTTTTAAACTCGCTGGAACTTTTTTGTCACGATGAAATAATAATCACATGAAAACTTATATTAACCAGGGAGCTAAAAAATGGTAAAAACCCCTTCGACAATGTTAGCGCTGGGAACGAAAGCTTTTCCTTTTAGTTTACGGGACACGGTGACAGGGAAGATGATGAGTCTGTCTGATTTGAAATCCGATATAGCAACTGTTATCATGTTTATCTGCAATCACTGTCCTTATGTGAAACACGTGCAAAGTGAATTGGTCCGATTGGCAAAGGACTACCAACCAAAGGGGATATCATTCATCGCCATCAGTTCGAATGATATAGAACAATATCCGGAAGATTCTCCTGAAAAAATGAAAGAGGTGGCTTTACAATTAGGCTATCCTTTCCCGTATCTGTATGATGAGACACAGGAAGTGGCACGAAACTACCAGGCAGCCTGTACTCCGGATTTTTATATTTTCGATCGAAATCTACAGTTGGTTTATCGTGGGCAATTAGATGACTCCCGACCAGGAAATTCTATTCCCTTGAGCGGTAAAGATATTCGGCAGGCACTGGATAATTTGATAAAAGGCCAGGAAGTTGATCCCAATCAACGACCCAGTGTGGGATGCAGTATCAAATGGAAGAAATGATTTTCTCATATTCTTTACTGTTGTTATAATTAACAGCCAGAATTTTCACGCTCACTTCTCCCACAACTTTAGGTGGTGCCATATTTTCATAAAATAAAAATAATCATTTTGTAAAAAAAAATCTGCGCTTCAATGCTGCGCCAATCTGTAGCGCTCTTCTGAATTTTTGTCAGTTGCCCATCTAAAATTTTTTCAGCCACAATCCAATACATTCTGAAAATTTGTCTTAGAAAAACTTTATGGTCAAGGTGGGTAATCTAATAATTTATTTCATATCAATAAGTTAACATCATTGGCATTAATTTTGTCTCAAATAGCAATGTATTGACAATGAAATAATAAAATAAAGGAGAATTGATATGTTGCTTCAAGATTTGATGAGTATGAATCCATGGCGAGAAATGGATCGTATCCGAGAAGAAATGAATCGCTTATTCAATGGAGTCAGTCGGCCAACCGCTGAATTTTTTCCGGCCATGAACGTATGGACCAATCAAGAGGAAGCGATCATCACCGCAGAACTTCCCGGATATCAAATTAAAGATCTGCAGCTTACGATTAGTAAAGATGAATTGCATCTTAAGGGGAGTCGTAAACCGGAAGAATTGCAGGAGGGAATGCAATTGCACCGGCAGGAGCGAAGTTATGGAGAGTTTGAGCGATCGGTACGTCTGCCATTCCTGGTGGATGTAGACAAAGTGACTGCCAGACTTGAGAATGGAATATTAAAACTTACCCTGCCGCGAGCCGAAGCCGACAAACCTAAAAAAATTTCTATTCAAACCAGCTAACCTGAGAGGAGGATCAGATTATGGTCACTGAAAAAAAAGCGATCCAAAAACAAGAAGTGAAGGAAGCCACCACCATAGAAAGAACCAAATCGGGAAAAGTGTTTATCCCGCCGGTAGATATTTATGAAAGTGAGAATGATATTTTTTTATTTGCAGATATGCCGGGAGTCGATCCGAAAACCATCGATATCACTGTGGAAAATAATGTCCTCACTATTAATGCCGAAGTATTCGATCGACAGCCGGAAGGTTTTGAGCTGGTGTGCTGCGAGTATGAGACGGGAGATTATCAGCGCTCTTTTACTTTGAGTGATACCATCGATCAGAATAAGATTGAAGCGAAATATGAAAATGGAGTCCTGAAAGTCCGGTTACCAAAAGCGGAAAAAGTAAAACCGAAGAAAATCGAAGTAAAGTATCACTCTTAAACACATGCCTTTAAATTCTGAATAGCCCAGAATCGAATTTTACAATCGATTGTGGGCTATTTTTCTATCATTTCTCAAATCTTGACCGAAATAAGATAGCATGAACTGACAAAAGTTAACGATCTTTTATTCAATTTACCTTGCACTTAAACCTGAAGATTTTGATTATCTAAAAATTATCTATTTTGCAAACATCCATACTGGAAAAATTTTGCTTTCTCGTTCTATATGTTCACTGGGTCGCTCCACTTAGTAAGATTCATTTCCTCCAACTCTTCTGACCCTGCTAAGTTTAGAAGAAAGGAATACGATTTTTTCCTTCACTCCTGTTTTAAGGTGGAAAGTGAATTGGTCAAACAGGAGACTCTTCCTCATGCCGGTGATTGTTCTATTTAAGAAGCAGGTGCTATTCGGAATCGAAAATTATCTTGAACTTTAGAATCTGAAGAATGTAAATTGAGTTCCATAAATAAATTCATGTGTTCAAACAGGAGAATTATCGATCATTTTTAAATCAAATGATTTTTCGTCACCTTTCGAAAAATAATTTAAATTGTAAAAATAGGTAAATCAGTGTATGAAACCCATCATTAACAGCACCGAATTTGGTTCGATAACCGTCAATGGCGAAGTGTTTGATCATGATATCTGGATTACCCTTTCCGGTGAGGTAAAAAAACGGAAGAAGAAGTTATCTAAAAATCGGTATGGCACCTCACATATTCTTTCTCGGGAAGAGGCAAAATATATTTATGAAAAAGGCGCGGATGGAGTAATCATTGGCAGTGGTCAGAGCGGAATGTTAACTCTCTCTGATGAGGCTGTCACATATTTTGAGAAAAAGAAATGTCCGGTGGAGATATGGCTTACCCCCCAGGCAATCAATCGGTGGAATGAGAAAAAAGGGAAATTTATTGGACTGTTTCATATTACCTGCTGAATATTAAACTGTTTTTGCCTTTTTAACGTGATACCTTCTATTGCACCACATTCTTTGAAATTATTCACATGTTGAATTTCTACCACACAACGACCAGGAATTTTTCAAAATATCTTTTTATTCTGGTTGCTTTATTTTTGATATTCATC
>CAYMXZ010000275.1:0-4555 GCA_964394475.1 uncultured Caldithrix sp.
ACTCTGCTCAAAGCTGATCATGCGACGCTCTAATAACTCCACAAAAAAACCGTGAGGTTTACGTATGACCCGAAAAATGTTTTTACGAAAATCAACGAACGATCGATAGAGAAATAAAAAGAGAAACAAATTGATCAATCCGACGACAATGAAAATATAAGTTTTCTCCTGTTTGGGTTCAGTATAATAATCGCTATCCATTAACACCCACTTTTGTTTCAGAAGAATGTCGGCTTCTTTTTTCAATAAGCGATCTCTGGTGTACAATCCACTGCTGTTGAGCCTGAAATGATCCCGGTCCACCAAACCAGCCGTCAAAGAAGGAGTTTCCAGTATATAATCACTATAATTACATAAGAATAATCCCAGGAATTGGCCTTTCCAGGAAGCTTGATGGATTGCACGGATCAACTGAGTAATCTGATTTAGATCAGGTGAATCAGGAGATAAAGAAATAGGATATGAAATGGGTTTAGACAAGCCGGACAGAATCACCGCATAATTTTGCTGGGAAAGTTGCTCTAAATTCTGAAGTATTCGTGGAAGTTCATTACGTTCTAATACCTCCAGACAGTAAAAATCTGCAAATTCATTCGGAAAACTTTTCCAATCAAACGAAGAAGTATAAACTAAAAATTGTCCCTTTCCCGATAACAATTCCCGAATTTTTTGCTGACGAGTGAATGATTGCTTCAAAAGCGGGTCATAATAAAAATTTCCAATTCCCACTCCAATGATGCAGGGATGCTCTATGGCTAACTCCTGGAAGCTTCGAACATAGTCCGCGAGGTGCTGTTCAGCCACACTATCAGAAAGCATTTTATCCATAAACAAGGGATAGGGCAGATCCTGTAAACAGAGCAGGCCTAAGGAATCCGCCAGATGATACACCAGAGGAGATTGTGGATAGTAGCTCATGCGGATAACATTAAAACCCTTCGATTTAATGGTTTGAAGATCATTTGCGATTAATTGGGGGTCAGTTATTCCAGTCCCCTGCATGTCCTGATAGATGTAGTTTATTCCCCGGATTGGAATAGCTGATCCATTCATAAAAAGCTTTTTATCCTGTATGGTAACTTCTCTGATCGCCAACCGGCGATAAATTTGATCCATCATCGTTTGATCGCGCCATAAGGAAATCTGCAGAATCTGTTTGGTCGGATTTTCACTTGACCATGGAATTACTCCAGCAGCTTTAAGTTCGATGGGAACCAATTGACTGGTGTCTGACGAATCTATTTGCAGCGGTATTTCTATATTTTGGATGGCGGCTTTGTTCTGCCACAGTTGAATTTGCAAGCGAAAATTTCCAGGTTGTTTTGGAGAAGTATGAACATGTATCTCCCCGGCCAAATGCAATTCCTCATTGAGCAATTTCCATTGATAGGAAAAGTCTGATAGAAAAGCCGAGGGAACAGCTTCCAGAAACACGGCTCCATTGACTCCACTGTGGACCCGCGGCAAATTGATGGGTATCCATCCTGGCAACTGCTCCGATTGCCCTTCCCAGGGAATAAGTTTTATTTCCAGCCAATTATCATCCTGGTTCAGCAAACTGGTGGGGATAGAATAGGAATGAGGCAAAAAATTCCGGCTTCCCCAATCAATCACTTTATTGTTGATGATGATCTGGGTTTGGCCATTTAACTGATCAAAATGCAGAAAATACCGGGAGTAATCCCCGGCAGGTAGACTAAAATTTCGGCGGAAAATAAAAGGAACTTTCTGATAATAAATAGCCGGTAAACGAACGTCCGCTATTTTTTTGGATGACCGAAAATCCAAAAGCTCATAACTTCCATTCAGAGAAATTATTTTTCGAGCAGACGAAAAATTCGATGGATATAAAGTCCATTGCTGTTCCAGAATGGTATTGGAAGTGGTATAGAAAAAAACTTTTTCTTCAGCCTGGAGAGCAAAAATTAATATTAAACTTATCCAGATTGTCAAAATAGTAACGTGCATCAATGTTCTCATTCAGTCATCCTGTCAAAATTGAGCAAGTTTAATAAAATCTCCTGGGGAAAGCAAAGAGTAGATCATTTGCTGGAATGAATGAACAAAAAATTATTACCTGAAATCTGCTATCACCGGTTTAATCATTCGTCTTTGAAAAATCGCTTTGACAAACACCTTGACAGATAATTATCAGATTATTATATTTTAAGTCTGATTTTTAAAAATAACTCATTATATCAGATATTTTTAAGGAGATTACCTTTGAAGAACTACAGAGGCGAAAGCATTCGCAATATTGGCACCGGATCACATAGCGGCACAGGAAAAACATCCCTGGTAGAGGCCATGCTTTTTACCATGGGAGCGATTACCCGTCTGGGAACCATCGAACAGGGCAATACGACTTCCGATTATAATGAGGATGAAATCGAACGTCAAATCTCGATTAGCACCTCTCTCTTGCACGGCGAATGGAACAAGCACAAAATTAACATTATCGATACTCCCGGATTTTTCGATTTCTTCGGGGATGTAATTAGCGGTTTGCGAGCCGTCGAAAACGTACTGCTGCTCATTTCCGCCAATGCCGGAATTGAAGTTGGTACGGAGCAGGTATGGAATCTGGCAAAAAAATATGAAAAAGCTGTTACTTTCGTCATCAACAAATTAGATCGGGAAAATATTGATTTTGACCGCTTAATCGAATCTCTCCGCGAGCGATTTGGCCATTCCATTATTCTGGCGCAATTTCCGGTGGAGACCGGTCACAATTTTTTCAAAATCGTGGATCTGCTCAAAATGAAATTATTAACCTACCCGCAGGATAAAAGCGGTAAACCAACCGTTGAGGACATCCCGACCAACTTACAAACACGAGCCAAAGAACTGCAAACCAAACTCATCGAAGCCGTGGCAGAAAGTGACGACAAGCTGCTGGAAAAATTTTTTGAAAGCGGTGAATTATCACCCGAAGATTTTACGGCTGGATTTAAAAAAGCAATCCTTATGCGGAAACTTTTTCCCGTCTTCTGCACTTCCGCCACCCATAATGTTGGAGTGAGCGCCCTGCTGGATTATGTGGTTGATTACGGACCTTCTCCAATTCAGATTCCACCAATTAAATCTAAAGACGGTAAAGAAAGAAAGCCCCTTGAGACCGAGCCACTGACTTCTTTTATTTTCAAGACCGTTTCGGAAGCGCATGTGGGCGAACTCTCTTTTGTGCGAGTATATTCTGGAGTATTGAAAAGTGGTGATGAGGTGTATAACGTCACACAAAATGCCAGTGAACGAGTGGGTCAAATTTTTGATCTCTCTGGAAAAACCAAGCATAATGTGGATCAGTTAGCGGCCGGTGATATTGGTGCTCTGGTAAAACTGAAAAGCACTCACACCGGAGATACACTCTGTACAAAAAACGCCCCGTTTGAGCTACCGCGTTTAGAACTTCCTGAACCGTTGATCAGTCTGGCCGTTGAACCGAAAGCCAAAGGGGATGAAGGTAAAATTTCAACCGGTTTCCATTCTTTACACGAAGAAGATCCCACATTCATCATGCGGTTTGATCCGGAATTGAAACAAACCATTATCAGCGGTCAGGGCGAGCTTCATCTGGCTATCATCGTCAAGCGATTAAAACAAAAGTTTGGTGTAGAAGTCAATCTAAAAGATCCCAAGATCCCCTACCGTGAGACCATCAAAGGAAAAGCGGATGCAAAATATCGCCATAAAAAACAGAGTGGTGGTGCCGGACAATTTGCCGAAGTCTGGATGCGACTGGAACCCAAAGGACGCGGAGAAGGAGTGGAATTCACCAATTCTCTGGTAGGTCAAAACGTAGACCGTGTCTATGTTCCCTCCGTGGAAAAAGGAGTGATGGCCGCCTGCGAAGAAGGGGTACTGGCTGGTTACCGGGTAGTTGATTTAAAAGTCGATTTTTACGATGGTAAAATGCACCCGGTAGACTCCAGTGATATTGCGTTCCAGATCGCCGGAAAAGCCGCCTTTAAGGAAGGATTCTTACAGGCCAAACCCACTTTGCTGGAGCCTATTTATGATATTGAAGTGAAAGTCCCGGATGAATATATGGGTGATGTGATGGGTGATATTTCCAGCAAACGGGGTAAAATCTCCGGCATGGATTCGGAAGGGCATTTTCAGGTGATCAAAGCCAAAGTGCCGCTGGCTGAACTCCATAAGTATTCCACTACCTTGCGCTCCATGACGCAGGGCCGTGGTATTTTTACCCAAAAATTTTCACACTACGAGGAAGTCCCTTACGAAATGGCCCAAAAAATCATTGAAAAATCAAAGAAGGAAAAAGAACAGGAATAACCAAATCCAATTCAGCATGAAATATCAAAGCCCTGCAGATAAATACTGCAAGGGCTTTTTTTTATCGTTATTATTTTTTATCTTTGGAAAATAATTCATCAGTCAACAATGGTGGAATAACCATGAAACATCTCTGGGCACCGTGGCGAATGGAATATATACTCCAGGAAAAGGAGGATGAAAAAGAACCCTGCATCTTCTGCAGCCGAATTTCTCAAAAGTCCGACCAGAAAAACCTGATCCTGTTGCGAGATAGATC
>CAYMXZ010000276.1:0-4528 GCA_964394475.1 uncultured Caldithrix sp.
TCTATCGGCACCACACGATTTCGCCATCTCCAGCTTTCGAGAATCAAGATCAACGGCCAGTACTTCACATCCATTCGCTTTTAGCAATTGAACAGTTATCAGCCCAATCAGGCCGGCGCCGATAACGACCACTTTTTCACCAATAGTAGGATCTAATTGACGAACTCCTTGTAAGGCGATGCAGGCGACGGTGGTGTAAGCCGCTTCTTCATCTGAGACTTCTGGGGGTACCCGGGCGAAGAGATGGCGGGGAATATAATTGATTTCCGAATGGTTCGCATATCCAGCGCCAGCGCATGCCACCCGGTCATTGGTGGATATATCCCTGATGTTCTTCCCGACAAAAATGGCTTTTCCACAACAAGAATAACCAAGAGGAATCGGTTGTTCCAATTTGGTCATCACCTTGGTTAAAGTTGAAGTCAGTCCTTCCTTTTTAATTTTATTCATTACCTGTTTTACCAGATCCGGTCTGGCCTGGGCTTTTCCGACTAAAGATTTTTTCGCTATCTCGATCAACATTTTTTCAGTTCCTGCTGAGATAAGAGAGACGGTGGTCTGAACCAGAATCCCATTTTCATCAGCAATCGGTGGGGGGACATCAATGATTTCCAATTTCCCTGTCTTATAAGATTGAATAATCTGTTTCATACTATTTCATTTCAATATTTTCTGATAAAAATTAAAAAGATCTTCGGCGTAGCTTTCAATTTTTATGGCAGAAATCTGTTTTTTGATTTCTTTCAAATGAAGCAAAGTGTCTTTCATTTTCTGAGCCAGGTTCATAACATTATTTGACTCAAAAAGAATGGTTCCCGGGTGACGGGGACAAACATCGCTGGCAATCACTGGCGTACGCAATGCTAAAGAATCCCCTATAACCATTCCATAGGTGTCTTTCCGATTGGCACGAATAAATAAATCGCTATTGCTGATCAAATAAAAAAAGTCATCAGAACTAATGTCTCGAAAAGTCCAGACATGTTCAAATGACTCTATTTTCTGTTTGATTTCCAGGCTATATTCACTGTCTTCATAAGTATAAAAAAGAAAAATAATTCCGATACGAAATTCATTTAATTCTTTAATCGCACGAAGAATCAGATCAAAACCATAGATTTCAGTGAGATAACCGCTGCTGATCACCAGATAATCCACTTGTGACCTGGCGGATATGACAAAATCTTTAATCTCCTTAGATACTTTTTGAGGAAATCTTTGGACAGGAATATAAGAAGGAATGGTGATTAATTTATCCGGTGAAAAATGCATTGATTTAGAAAAAAAATTCTTTTGATCTTCATTGATGCAAATAATATAGTCAAAATGCCTTAAAATATTTTTTATGACCATATATTTTAGATTTCTTTTTTTTAAAAAAGTGCTTATATCAGAATGAATAGTTACTAACTTTATTTTGTTTCTGGCTGAATAGAGTATTATGAAACCACCAAATATAAATTTATTAAATTGAGCAGAATGAATGTGAACAATTTTTCCTGAAAAATTTTTCATCACTGCAATCAGATGGAGCAGTTTACCGGCGGAAGTAATCCCTTTTAAAATAATACCGTCTCTATCGGGGGCTGAATTAAAGGGAGTGACTATTCGGACGGGAAATCCCCTTGACTGGCAATATTCATAGAATCGTTTAATATGAATGGTTACTCCTCCCTTGGGGGGTGGATATCCTCCGATAAGCATTGCCTGGTAAAAATGATCATTAAAGGTACTTTTCACTTCTAGTTGAACTTCTTTCATGTTGAATTTTTCTAAATTATTTCCTGGACAATTCGGTCATACTTTTACATGGCATTATTAAGGCTCTTCACTTTTAAAATAAATTTAAAAAAGCAAATTAAAATTATATAAAAAAAGGTAATTTCATACAAAGATAATAAAGTAAAATATTGGACAAAGAAGCTCAATATTCCCATGGTCAAAAATAAAACATTTAAAAATATAATAATAGCATCTTTTGTTTTATAACTCCAGGTAAATAAGAGATATGAAATGAAGGAAATGACTATCGTTGACAGAAAGGTCAAAGGAAGACCACCAATGATATAATATACACCAAAGCTTGTACCAACATTGGAATATAATTCGGGTGCCACTCGCAACCACCCCACGCTGACAAATCTCACCGCATTCAATCTTTCTGGATCTCCCACCACTACATTTATCATATTCATCGGGACAATAAAAAGTGACCACCAGGGTTTGGTGTAAGCCAGATCTAACCATCGATCTAATACGATAGGACCGGACATTAAATAATTTAACAATAAGCTAAAAATAAAATTCCACATTTTGGGATTTGTAGCCGAGAAAGTCCTCCAGCTGAATATAAGAATTAAATAATTGAGAATAAAAATAACCACAACCATAAATGAGATAATTTGAATTTTCTTTAACTGTTTTTTATAAGATAAATGAAGATTTTTAATAAAAAATATGATCAAAATTACCCAGATAAGATGGTATTTAACCATGAGCGACAGAACCACTAAAGCCAGGGCAAATATGGTTATATAATCCAGAATAGTTTTGCGGGAATTCCAGATAAACAACACCAATAAAATTAACAGTACTTTCGCCAGTTGGGATAGATGAGCGGCGTAGCCCACGATCATCATTTTCTCAAATTTAGCCGTCCCGATAAAAGTCAACCCTTCTTTGGATAAGATTGATGAAACCCGCATTCCAACTAATACTATCACTATCCAGGATAAGACGATGAGAAAAGGGCGGAAAATCTTCAACGGTGAAAAAATAGCGTATACATCGATCCGCTGTAAAGGCACTTTATTAAAATGATAAATTAAATATCCCACCACCCAAATGATAATTAAATTTACAAGAATGAAAAAATTAACCCGCACGGATACTGGCAGAAATTTAATTCTGACCGCAAACAAATTAACCACTACACTGATGATCACAAACGGCCAGGCAGTAACATTAAAAGGAGTGAAAAGACAATTGTAGTATCTTTTTTCCCAAACAGTCAGTACCAAAACTATTAATAAGAGTATCACACTCGATAAAAATTCAATCATAGTGGTAAATCGGCATAAATTTTATCAATGGTAGTTTTTTTGGCATCAGAATAGTGCTGAGTGTACACATGCAAAGCCTTTATGAATTTAAAAGAGGTCCAAATAGATTCTCGATGTTTAATCATTAACCAGAAAAAATAAATGCTCAACATCACCCACCGCCACATCGCAAAAACGATTAAAGGATAATAATTTTTCATATCTATAAAACGGTTGAAAACATGGATAAATTTCTTTTTTATCAATTCGTTAAATAATTTACCTGAAGATTTACTTTCTTTATGATAGACTTTACTTAGTGGCACACACACCATTGGAACTTTATTTTTCTTCAGGCGAAGGCTGAATTCAAAATCTTCTTCTCCGAAAAAGAAATTCTCTGACAGTGAACCATATTTTTCAACCACACTTCTTCTGATCATCAGCGAACATCCCGAAGTGAAAGTAATAAACTTAATTTTTTCAGAAGTTGGTTTTGTGTAATATCTCTGCGTCCCCCACCAGAATAATTGACCTCCCAAATTAGCAATTTTTTTTGGTTCAAAGTAATAATAAATAGCGGAGGTTGCTGCTCCAACCGCAGGATTCTCTTCAAGAGCGTTTACTAAATTCGTCATGGTGTCCGGTTCAATCACCACATCATTATTCAACAAGTAAACATAATCACTGCTGAACAAAATTTGATCAATCTTGATCCCCAAATTATTACCTGCCGCAAATCCAACATTTTCGTTGTTTTGAATCAGGATAATAGATCGAAAATCAATAGGTCGGTCTTTGAAGGTAGAGCTTAGTTCATCCCAAAAATTTTGATGATCGAAAGTAAAAGGATATAATGATAAGGGTTTGTGCAATTCCTGCGCCTTCCATTCAACGAAACTGCTCTCGATACGAAAAGGATTTTTACCAGATGCCCAATCTATAATTCGCTCCACTGATCCATCGGAAGAGTGATTATCAATTAAGATAATATAATAACAGGAATAATTACTCTGAAGCACACTGGTTAGACACTCAATAGTATCTTTCCAGCCATTCCAGTTTAAAATAATCACTGCGACGGAAGCATCATTAAAACTCATTTTCTCATTTCCAAGAATGTCCATTTCGCCATATAAAAATAAGCATTATACATAATAAAAAGAATTCAGCGAGAATGAAAGCAGTTGCTGCGCCCGTAACGCCCCAAAAGTAACTCAGGATAAAGCAAACCAAAACATTCGTCAATCCAGTAATGATTACACTTTTTGAAAATTGGTTTTTCAGATCAAAGTTGGTCATAAATATGATACCAATGATATAATTTACAACACCAAGGGAAATGACCAAACCTCCTACTCTTAAAACAATTACCGTTTTACCAAATGAATCGCCAAGCAGGAGAGTAGCAATTTGCGGTGCGAAAAAAATAAAAAGGATCGCGAGGATCGCTGTAGTGCTTCCTACCACCGTGAGCAGTTGTTTGA
>CAYMXZ010000277.1:0-4489 GCA_964394475.1 uncultured Caldithrix sp.
CCTCTCGGTTTCTCTGGTTTTGTTCATCTTTGCTTCTCAAAAACTTTCGGTGATTTTAATTTCTCTGGGACTTCCTCCCATTCCATTGGTACCCATTTCCAGTACGCAGGCAGTCATTGGAGCCGTCATTGGAATTGGTCTGGCGAAAGGCGGTAAGGGAATCCACTATCCCGTGATCGGAAAAGTGTTCCTGGGATGGGTGATCACTCCCATCGCCACTGGATTGCTATGTTTTATCATGCTGTTTTTCGTCCAGAATGTATTTGAAATTCAGGTAATGGCTCCCTGATGAATTGCTCTTCCTCTCCCGATTATTTATCCATTGTAACCATCAATAAGAAAGATAATCTAAAAATTGATTCTATCGATAATATTTACCATTATATTCTCAAAGAGACATTAAAATGATGTTAAATTGTACACGGAATGAAAAGATAATTTTCCATATAAAACCAGGAGAGGTAAAATGAAAAAAATATTTATTCTTTTTTATATTCTATTAATCATAGGCTTGCATCAGAAATTATCAGCCACTGAATTTCGCAGCGATGTGATAATGGGGTATAATGGAGGGGTAGGTTTCGATATCACTGGAGCTGCTTTTCGTCTGGCACCAGATTTTCCCCTGGCCTTGCGCTTCAACTTTGGATATACGACCTTTGATCCGGGTAATGCCAGGGCCGCCCGAAAAATTTTTATCAATAATAATGAAGGTGGTACTATTGAAGAAAAGGGATCGATGTATCGTTTGGGATTTGATTTCCTTTATCCTATCCGCCTGTTAAAATTCCCGGAAAGCTATTTTATCATCGGACCCCGCTACGCCAGTTTCACCGGCAATTTCAAATTCATCGGAGATAATGAAGATTTTGATGTCACCAGCAAGCATTGGGGATTAGGAATAGGAATAGAAACTGATTTTCGAATCAATCAGAAATTCAATTTCATATTGACCGGTGGCTCCGATTATTTTTTCGCCTCCACCCTTTACGGTCACGATACCTCCTACAGCCCTGACGATCAAAACAATAATCCACGAGAAAATTATCAATATTCGGATGCGGATGATGCCATCAATCAACCGAAACTTAAATTCCGCTTTATGATGGGAATCGGTTATCGCTGGGGGAAAAATAAGCCAATACGTTAAATGAATACCAGCCTTGATTTTTCATTCTTATCATCAGGTGTTAATCAGCACCTTTTTGGATGGGTTTTCCTCTCGGCAAAAAAAATTAATTTAATGTGAATGTTTTTCACTGGTGTTCAATCTAAATTAGTCGATAGGAAAATTGCCACATTATGATCAATTAAGGTTTGTTTTAATTGGAGTAAAAGCTTATTTTTTTCTTGCTATCATAATTTATATGATTCTATTTTTTCACTGAATTAGCAAAAGAGGATTTTCATGCAGTTTTTAATCAGGCAGAAAAAGAATCGAGCCGGGCTAAACGTTACGCCTTTAATTGATGTGGTTTTTAATCTGGTCATTTTTTTCGCCGTTTCATCCACGTTTTTAGAGCAACCGGGGATAAAATTAGCTTTACCTGAAGCCCAGAAGACCGATCTTCAGAAAATTGAAAAGGCGGTTGTATTCATCACCGCCGACCAGCAACTTTTATTGCGAGATAAAGAAATTTCCTTTGAAAATCTGGGACCGGTGCTGAAGGATGAAATGGAACAAAGCCTGGATAAGACCTTAATCATCAATGCCGATAAACAGGTAGCACACGGATTTGTGGTCAAAGTAATGGATTTAGCCCGCCAGAATGGAGTATTAAAGCTGGTGATCGCCACGGAACAGAAATAAACGCTTATGGATAAATTAATTTTCAACAGCGAATTAGGACATGCCGATATTCAGGAACGAATTCTTCAGATCATTAAAAACAATCGTCTGCCTCATGCCTTTTTATTTTACGGAAAAGAAGGAAGTGGAAAAGATGCGTTTGCTATTGAAATCGCCAAGCTATTGAACTGCGAAAAAGGTCCCCTCTTTATCTGTCAGAAATGTTCGTCCTGCATAAAAATAGGTAAGCTTCAGCATCCGGATCTTCGCTTCGTCTTTCCCATTCCCAGCCAGACCAATGTGAAACCCGAAGAGATAGCCGAGGCTCTTCAAAAAAAAGCTGAGAATCCCTATCGGCGTATTGCTTTTGGTACGAAAAACACTTTTATCGCTATTGATACGATTCGCGAATTAAAGTATGAAGCGAAATTCAAGCTCTACGAAGGAAAGAAAAAAGTTTTCATCATCTCCGAAGCTGATCAATTAAGAATTGAAGCCGCGAATGCCCTGCTGAAAATCCTGGAAGAGCCGCCAGAAAATCTGATGCTGATTCTGACCAGCTCCCATCTTTATCGCATCTTACCCACTATCCGTTCTCGCAGTCAATTGATCTATTTCCCCTCACTGGCGGGGGATGAAATCTTAAAAATCATCCGCAAATATAATCCCAATCCACCGGAAAATATTTCACGCATCATTCGCCTGGCGATGGGAAACATCCGATTAGCTTTTGATTTCATGGAAGATAATGTTTTAGACCGAAGAGAGCAGGCCATTGAATTCCTGCGTAAAACAGTAATGATTGATAAATCGCACGAGCTAATCAATCATATACAAACCATTACTTCCTCTCGCGATAAGCGCAGCATGATCCTTTTACTTTTTTTCTTATTGACCTGGTTTCATGATGCGCTTCACATGCAGCAGTCATCCCACACCGATTATATCATTAATTCTGATTTAAGTGAGAAGCTGAACGGTTTCGTCAAGGGATATCCCCGAACCGATTTTCAAAAAACAATCGGATATACTCAGCAGGCCATACTGGATCTGGAAGATGTGAGAAATTTAAATCCAACATTGATTTTTACCGACCTCTCTATTAAACTTAATCAGTCAATTAAAAAAGCATAAACTGGTAAGCGTATGGCATCCGATCTGGTAGAAGTGGCTTTTAAAGGAAACCGCACAGGTATTTACACCAATCCAGTGGGCATCACGTTAAAGACAGGTGATTACGTCATCGTGGCGGCCGAGCGGGGAGAGGATAGCGGCGTGGTGATCGCCCTGGGTCGAGTGGTGACCCTGAAGGAAGTCGAAACCGAACCACTGCAGCTTTTGCGATTAGCCACCCCTGCCGACCTTGAAAAAATAAAAAACAACCGCCATGAAGAAGAAAAGGCCTTCGAAGTCTGCAAGGAAAAAATCGCCAAGCATAACCTGAATATGAAACTGGTGGATGTGGAATATCAGTTTGATCGAAATAAACTTACCTTCTATTTTACATCGGATCAGCGAGTTGATTTTCGACAATTGGTAAGGGATTTAGCGGCCAAATATCGAACTCGCATCGAACTGCGACAAATCGGGGTGCGGGATGAAGCCAAGCGCATCGGAGGCTATGGAACCTGTGGATACAAATTATGTTGCAATACCTTCATGCGAGAATTTGAAACGATTACCACTCAATATGCCAAAGAACAGCTTTTACCCATGAATCCGTCAAAACTGTCGGGGGTATGCGGAAGATTAAAATGCTGTTTGGCATTTGAGAAAGTATTTTATATTTCTGAATTAGAAAAATATCCCGAAGTCGACCAGCCTATTCATACTCCGCAGGGGGATGGCGTCGTTGATAAAATTGATATTTTCCATGGTCTGGTTTATGTCCGCTACCCGAATGATGAATTAGAGAAGTACACACTGGATGAGCTTCGAAAGTCCGAAGCCTGAGCCAATCAGGAGGTTACCTTTTTTTGAGTTCACCTAAAAAATATCTAATAACCAGTGCCCTGCCCTATGCCAATGGACCGTTACATCTGGGTCATTTAGCCGGGGCGTATTTGCCGGGGGACATTTTTGCGCGCTATTGCCGCTTAAAAAAACGCGATGTGGTGTACATCTGTGGCACCGATGAACATGGCGTCCCAATCACCATCACTGCCGAAAAAGAAAAACGTACTCCACAGGAAGTAGTGGATCATTACTTCAAAGTCATACAGGATGGATTTAATCGATTTGGGATGAGTTTTGACAATTTTTCTCGCACCTCCCTGAAGATCCATCATCAGACGGCGCAGGATTTTTTCTTAAAGCTTTATCATAAAAACTACATGGCGAAAAAGGAGCTGGAGCAATTTTATTGTACGCATGACCGAATATTTCTGGCCGATCGATATATCGAGGGGGAATGCCCCTACTGTCATCACCCGGAAGCTCGTGGCGATCAGTGTGAGAACTGCGGGAAATGGCTGGAGCCTCCTCAGCTGATTCATCCCAGATGTAAAATCTGCGGAAATAAACCGGTTATCCGTAAAACCTTTCATTATTTCTTTACCCTCAGCCAATTTCAGCAACCATTGAAGGAATGGATAGCCAGCAAAAAACACTGGCGCGATAATGTAGTCAATTTCTGCAATAATTGGTTTGCTGAAGGTCTGGAAGATCGGGCCGTAACCCGCGATCTGCGCTGGGGAGTCC
>CAYMXZ010000278.1:0-4463 GCA_964394475.1 uncultured Caldithrix sp.
AACAAAGGCTGCGGTGATACGATAAAAAAAAGAATTACGATAGAAGAAAAGAAACCCTCAAATCTCATTCCTATTCCTCACATTATATTTCCACTTTACACACCATTCCTGTTTGATGCAAGAAATCTATGAAATTTATGCGAACAATTATTCAGATGCTGGAAACATAACTTGTCGTACTACCTTGAAAATAAAGAAATAGCCTGAAGATTACAAGTAAAAAAATATTATAAAAACAGCGGTTGGTAAAAAAGCAAAATAAGACACACTTCTAAAAATTACCATATTACTTCAGAAGAGTCTCACCTAATAAAAGTTTGAGTATACGATTCTGTCACTTTCAGATATTTAATCAAAGATGTATTTTTCTGTTTGTAAGTTCTCGATAGAACTCAAAATACTGATGATAAGTTTTTTCAATAGAGTATTCATTCTTGCAGTATTGAATTGCTTTTTGAGCTTTCTGCTTGCACGTTTCATAGTTCTCCTGAATACATCTGATTTTCTGCGTCAGAAGTTGAGGATGAGCAGGCGAAAACAGCTCCCCATACTCTCCCTGTTTTAGTACCATAGGTATAGCACCAACGGAAGTAGATAGAATGGGAATTCCCATTTGCATGGCTTCAAGTAACGAGATGGGAAGTCCTTCGGTATGGGAAGAAATGACAAACAGATCGAACAGATGAAAATATCGGTACGCATTTTTCAGATATCCGGCAAAAAGTATATTATTTTCCACTTTTTCCTTGTGAACCAGCTCAATGAGATCTTTTTTCTGGGGACCATCCCCTATGATAACCAGTTTTACCTGTCGCCCCTGTTCTTTTAAAAGAGAAATTGCCTGGATGAGTACATCATATCCTTTCTCGCGAGAAAGTCTTCCAGTTACCACCAGTGTAAAATGATCACCCTTAAATTTTTTGAAATCCTGAGATAACTTTTCATCTATTTTATTGCCACAATTTAACTCAGGAATACCATTGGGCACAAATTCGGGTATTATTCCAAATAATTTTAATTTCTTATCCTGTCGAAGGAAAGGGGACACACATACAACTTTTTCGATTTTTTTTAAGAATAAAACCCTTAATAGCTGGTAGTACCATAATTTCTGGAATATGGACACGGCAGTCCAGCCATGCAGAGTAGAAATTATAGGAATTTTCCGATAGGATTTGGGGATAATTCCCAGCAGAATATCACTTTTATATCCATGGGAATGAATGATATCGGTCTTTTCAGCGCTTGCTATTTGTAAAATTTTTCGAGACCCCTTCAGATTAAATCCATCAGAAAACCTCACCGGAATGACTGAAAGTCTTCGACGTTGCGCCTCAATTTCTATATCTTTTTGTGTATCCTTCTGGTTGCCAATAGAAAGCAGTTTGCTCGTCAGATTATGCAAATTTTGCTGTTCCATTAGATTGAGAAGCAGGTTTTCCGCACCAAATAAACCCTGACTATCTATTATATGCAGCACATTCATGTGATATTGCTACAAAAAAGTGAACAAAGAGTTGAGTTAAGCGGATTCAAAATCATTTAAATCCCAACCAATCTCATCAAACCAGCGACCTCCAATTTCCCTTTGAATGGGAAAGGCCTGATTTGTTACTCCAGAATAGAAGATCATATCATTTCTTCTTTTTATTTCATCAGCTAAATAACCTAATTCTATTCTACGTTGAGTTTTATCTTTAATATTATCCACCGAATCGACAACTTTAATAAAATTAATCGCATCATCAGCTAATTTCACATAATTTTCTATAACTTTTTCGGGAAAAATTTTTAGCTTACCTTTAATTTGCATTAATTCTCTAATTGCTCTCAATCCTTCAAGAACAATTTCTCTACGGCTTAACCATTTTGTTTCGTAATTCAATCTATTTATAATAGATGCGTTCTCCATACCTCTTCGGTGTTGTTCAACCGTCCTGTAAAATACTTTATATCCATATTGAGATGGATGATTAAAAAATTTTGATCCGGGATCAAGAAAAGGAATCATTGGACAAATCATCGGATTAACTCTTAAACCTCTGAACTTCTCCAATAAATGATTACAATATTCAATATTTTTTTCAATTGAGTATTTATCTTGTTCTGGCATTCCAATAAAATACCAGATGTCAATCTGATAAATACCAATACTCATGGCACTATCAATCCAATTTTCCAACTCTTCATTGGAATATACCCCTCGACCCGCCAACTTAGAGATCTTTTGATCATGACTCTCGGGAGAGAGGGTAATTATAGTTCGCTTGTTAACTTTAACCATTTTCTTTAACAAATCAGCTGGAGTTAAAAAAAATTGTTCATAGCTAACCGATTTGACAGGAAGTTCAGATAGTAAATCAAGAAAAAAATCGAAATCATCTGGCTTCTCATTATATGAACCTACAGTATATAAATGATACTTTTCGATTGACGGTATTTTTTTTAATGAATCAATTTCATATTGAATATTTTGTTTCTTTTTCACCATTATATTTTTTTTATTTAAAAGATTACGATAAGCATAATGAGAGCCACCGCACCAACCACAATTGTAATTACAACCAGCTATTTGGGTAGTAATGATTTCTAAAATCGGTAAAGTATGATTTGTTGCCATCCTGTTAAGGTTGGTCCATTTTATTTTGGTATCAAGATAATCAGGAGCATAGTTTAATTTATTGAATCGTATATTTCCTTGCTTAGTTTTCCAAACGAGATTAGGAACTGCCTCTAGAGTATTTTTTTCAATATTTTTTAAAAGTTCTAATAAAGGTAACTCAGTAGCGTGCCCCCTCATCACCATATCAATAAACGGATAATTAATTAACTCTTTCGCAAAATATGTTGAGGAAATACCACCAAAAATGATAGGGATTTCGGGGTGAACATTCTTTAAAATCTGAGCAACGGAAAGGCTGCCCTGAACATGAACCATCCAGTGTAGATCAATTCCAAAAATCTTGGCAGATAATTTTTGAAAAACGTATTTGAGATCAATGGAAGGATATTTAAGTAATAGTGTAACCAAATTTATGATTTTTACATCGTAATTATTCTCTTGAAGTATCTGCTGTATTGATTTAAATCCTATGGGAAAATAATCATAGAGTGGAGTGATCGGCACATCACCTGATGTTCCTAGAAAAGGAAAGTAAATATCGCCGCGATTTCTAAAATCATAAAATGCTGGAGGATGGATTAGAATCAAATCGGCAGATAGATGGGGTAAATTCAATATATTCGGTTCCAAAAATAATTCCTTTATTTTTTTAGAAAGCCCCAGAAATCATTATTTTCAAATGAAGACTAAATATAATCTATTTATACAAAACTTTATGTTATGCGATTTTCAATCATCATTATTGAGTAAACTTTTTTGAAATTAGATATCATCACGTATTATATAATTGATAAGAAACTTCACCCAATTTTTCTGGACATCCACTGCACCACGATCTTTTCCAATAATTAAGATCAAATATGCTTTCACCCAGTTATTGATTTTCTCAACCTATATCTGTATTCCAGCTACTTACCCGAAATCAAAACAGTTGTAAAGAGATGATTTGATTTTTATCAATTCAATACGATAATCCGGGGTTTTGATCTGATTCTGCTCAGTCCGCTCCACCAACCGTAGAGGAAATTAAGAATATTTCCAAATGAACGGTGCCAGAGTTCTCCAGCCATGAATATCAAATAGGTGCCCTATACTCACAGCTCAAAAAGATAAGGATCATAATTGAATAATGCATCTCTAAGACTAATGCGAAAGGTTTTTAAAACATCAGCAGACGGATTAGAGCGAGTCAAGATTGAAAAATATCTCTCGTTTTGGTTGTTCTTTTGTAGTGGAAATATGAAGAATATAAGACATATTTTTTCAGACGGCTGAAATTTTATGATTATTAGTATGATGAAGGTTCACTATCTCTTCCATCGAAAACATTTTACATCTTAAATCTGTCGATAGAGAACTCACTGATTCGGACAAGAAGATATTTTGAATCAAGGAATAGCTTTTATAGAATTTTCAACTTTCCTCAATCATTGTAAATTGGGGATTACTCACAGATAGTGTAATTTTCTATAAAATAGCTTCTGCAGGTATACAAGACTTTGAGATCCAATAGTATACAAAATATGTCAAATTAAATATGCGAAATTTAACAGCGATACTGAATATTCACTTACACAAAGGATGAGTAATTGTCTCATATTAAATGTAAATTTAGCCTTATTACCAAACTATTCTTTCAGCAAATCTATTTTGTAATTAATAAGGAATATCTCAATTTTACGGATATATTTTTTCATTTTACTCTGGCTGCAAATCAATCTTTAATTTGAAAATTTAATAAAATCTGACTGCTTCCTTTTCTTAAGGTCCTTAAAGAACTCAAGATTATTTCATCAAGACCATTTTCTGCACCTGGCGAATGCCCTGCTCCCGCACCGAA
>CAYMXZ010000279.1:0-4458 GCA_964394475.1 uncultured Caldithrix sp.
ACCCGTACCCCTGTTCAGGATAACAGTTCCTGGTTCTGGCTGAGCAATGAGAAACTCACCGACTGGTATGGTGAGGACAATTACTGGAACAATGATCGCTGGGCCAAACATATGCTGGTTGACCTGCCCGCCAAACTGGATGAAATGCCAAAGAAACCTTACCTCATTGGTGAATCGATGGCCGGAAGTGTCTGGCCAGACCTTGATGCCTTACAACAGGTTCACCCAGAAAAACCTTTACCCAATGGTGTGATGGGTACTGATGCCACACAGAACGGTCAGACGATTCCATATTGGTTTCCCAGCTGCTACTATTCCTGTCGGCAGATTGAGCACTATTTGCGAGATCGTTATAATCCATATTTGCCAGCGGATCAGGATATAGTCAAAGATTATTTGATACCCCAAAGCCGGAAATATTCATTAGAGTTCAGGCGTTTTCAGATTGAACTTTTATATGCGGATTCTCGCTATGCAGGGTGGACTTTATTTTTGGGAAGGGACGTGCCCACCTGTCATAGCGGCCTTTTCGACGACTTAGGCCAACCGCGATGGTCAGCGCAGGATTGGAACTGGATAACAAATGCGCCTTCACCTGTCACGGTTTCTGAAATTTCAGAACGGAATAAAGAGCTCCCCCTGATTACTCTAGCCCCTGAGTTAAAACGCTGGAGGGCAGAATGGAATCTAAAATCTGTTTATGACAAACCATTCTATTTTATGGAGGGAGGTTATGCGGAGCTGTCTCAGATTTTTTCTGAATGGCCACAAGCCATATCTATCAAAGAAACCGATTTAGAAAAAATATCTGACCGTTCAGTCATCGCAAGCAGTGTTCTCACCTTGCCATTAATTGATTTTCTGAAAAGAGGAGGTCGGCTGTTATTGTTTACCAGCCGTTGGCCGGGTGGATTGGGAAGTGAGCGCAATATGTACTGGGCAGATGCCATTTTTATACCGCCGGTTGGTCCACTGACTGATCAGGAACGAGAATACTTATTATCCTTACAGATGTTTGACCTTACTCACCATAAAAGTGAGGCACTGCCGGTAAAAAATTTAGAATTGGAACGCGATTTTGATCCCATCATTCGTTTATTTGAAATACACGGGCTGGATTCTGTTAACATCCATGACCAGCTGACGGCTACTCGTTTTGGGAAAGGATTATTAATCGCCAGTTCACTGGATCATACCTCAGAAGCGGGAAAATGGTTGGCAGGTAAGCTTATTCACTGGGCGATGCAATGGGATTTCGAAAAAGACACCCTTTATCCGGTAACTACTATTCGTACAGAAAAATTGAGGAATCTGGCAGTGGCGAAAATCAATTCCATTTTTATGTTGATGGATAACTGGCGATTTCAAATCGATCCGGAACAAATAGGTGAGAAATTCGGCTGGCAGCGCAAAGATTTTGATGATACCCACTGGCCGCTTTTACAGGCGGGTAGATTATGGGAGAACCAGGGATATTCTTATGATGGAATGGCTTGGTATCGCCGCAGCTTAAAAGTACCGGAAGATTGGCGAGGGAAAAAAATTATTCTGGTTGCCGAAGGAGTAGATGACGCCTATCAGCTATGGATTAATGGACAATCGGTCGCTTTCTATGGAAGTTTCACTGAACATTCAAAAACGGTGTTTCAAACGAAAACGGAAACGGATCTTACGAAGGTATTAATTGTTGGTCAAGACAATGAGATTGTTTTACAGGTAGTGGATGTTTTCGGCGGAGGAGGTATAACTCAACCGATTTATCTGCGAATCGAATAATGCTTATTTAAAAAATTTTATTATTTTTCAAGAAATGCGAATTTCCAATTTCGTTCTTGCAGCAGAACGGCGGCCACAATAATAGCCCCTTTCAACATGAGTTGAAAATCTTTCTGAATACCATGTAGTCCCAGAATATTGCTCAACAGGCCGATAATAAGCACTCCCATAAAGGTACTGCCCATTGTTCCTCTCCCGCCCTGCAAGCTGGTTCCACCAATGACCACGGCGGCGATGGCATCCAGCTCAAACCCGACTCCATCGTTGGGATTGCCCTGAAATAGTTGAGCGGCGTGAATGATTCCTGCCAGTCCGGACAAAAGACCGCAAAAAACAAACGCCAGAGTTCGGATGAGATTAACCCGTAATCCGGCCAGTCTGGCTGCTTCCTGATTACTACCGACGGCATAAATGTACCTGCCGATGCGCATTCTTCTCAACATGAACATGAAAATGATGGTAATAAAAATAAAAATGAACACTGGAAAAGGAATGTTAAGAAAAGAAGTGGTGAAGATTTTAAAACTCTCTGGTGCGGCATTTTCACCAAAGCCAATATTTCGAGAATTCATACCAGATATAAACAGGGCAAAACCGCGAGCAGCGGTCATCATGGCCAGAGTCACAATAAACGATTGAATTTTCCCCCAGGAAGTGAGAATCCCGTTAATAAATCCGGCCAGCGAACCCGCCAACAATCCTAAAAGAATAGTTACAGCAAAACCCAGTTGCCAGTCCATAAGTCCAAAAGCAGTGATAGTGGCCGTTAAGGCCAGTACCGAACCCACCGATAAATCGATTCCGCCGGTAAGGATGACCAGTGTCATTCCCACCGAAATGATTCCTATCTCTGAAACCTGACGCAAAACATTCGCCAGATTATCAAACTTTAAAAAAATAAGATTCCCTTTACTGCTCACCGGAGAAAAGATAATACAGAGCAGAAAAATGGAAATAAATCCTATAAAAGGTTTAACCCCCTCCTGTTCCTTAAAAAATTGCCATATTTTTTTCTTCATTTTTAAACCCTGATAAATGCGTACTTGAGAATTTCCGTTGAATTCGTATGTTGAGTCTCCAGCAAAGTCGTCTGTTCACCATTGGACAGAACCAGAATTCGGTGGGTGATTCGCAGTAATTCCGGAATTTCCGAAGAACTCATTATAATGGTTACCCCCTGCTGACTTAATTTAGCGATCAATTGATATATTTCCTCTTTTGCACCCACATCAATACCTCTGGTAGGTTCATCCAGTAGTAACAAAGAGGGCTGAATTAAAAGAATGCGTGCTAATAATACTTTTTGCTGATTTCCTCCGCTTAAGGTCAGAATTGGCTGTTTGATGGTTCGACGTTTTACCCTCAATTCGTCAAACCGGGAAGTGATCAATGCTTTCTCTATCGATTCTTTTATAAAACCCGCAACGGACAATTTATCCAGGTAAGAAATCGTTCCATTGAATTGAAGATGGTGATGCGAAAAAATTCCTTCCCTCTGACGGTCTTCTGAAAGGTATACCAGGCGTTTACGGATAGAATCATTGGCAGAGTGCGGTGAAAAATTTTGTCCTAAATAGATAATCTCACCACTGAACTTCGCTTTTAATTCGCCATAGAGAAACTTCAACAGTTCAGTGCGGCCCGAACCAAGCAAACCTGCTATCCCTAATATTTCTCCTTTATGAAGGATAAAATTAATTCCTTTTAAAGCGGGGCCATTTTTTTCCAGAACAGTAAGATTTTTTACTGCTAAAATTTCTTTCTCTCCGATTGACTGGTATTGAGTTGGGCGTTCAGAAGAGATGCGATGACCAATCATCAGGCTAATCAATTGTTCACGTGAAATATCTCCTTTTGTATATTTTCCTACAAAATTGCCATCGCGCAGGATCACAATTTCATCGGCAATGGTATACGCTTCTCGTAAACGGTGAGAGATAAAAATAATGGTTTTCCCCTGACTTTTCAGGTATTGCATTTTTTCAAACAAAAGAGGGATTTCCTGCTCGCTCAGGGCAGAAGTCGGTTCATCCATAATGACCAAACGAGCCTTAACTTGAAATGTCCTAGCAATTTCAACCATCTGCTGCCATCCCACCGTGAGATGGCGAACTTTCAAGCGAGGAGTGTAAGGAAATTTAAACTCCTGAAGCACCTTTTCGGCATCATGATACAATTGGGAGAAATTCATTCTCCCAAAACTTTGTACTGGCTCTTTTCCCAGAAAGATATTCTCGCCAATAGTTAGATCTGGAATAAGATTTAATTCCTGATGGATGATCGCGATCCCCAGTCTCTCCGCTTCCCGGGGATTGTGAGGATGAATTTCCTGTCCATCAAATACAATCCGACCCTCATAGTCGGGATAAATTCCTGCCAGAATCTTCATCAAAGTGGATTTACCCGCCCCATTTTCTCCAACCAGAGCAATAATTTTACCCGGTTCAATAGAAAAAGTTATTTGATGAAGTACTTCCACTCCGGAAAATGATTTACTGATATGGTGGAATTCGAGCATCTCTCAGGATTGAAAAACAATCAGTGAATAGTATTCGTGTGAAAACCGCGTTGAAATATTGATGATTTAAAAGTCAATTTTATTTTCAATACTTTCGTTCAATAATTTTTAAAAATGTTCAAACCTTATTTTCTCTTATTTTTTACTTTTTATTTTTTAATCTT
>CAYMXZ010000280.1:0-4446 GCA_964394475.1 uncultured Caldithrix sp.
CGTGAAAGCAACTGACACAGATGACGATATCCAATCTGATCTTTAACCAATAGCACTAATTTGCTACCGTCCAGCAGGGTGACTTCGGCACCGATAATAGGGTGGATTCCCGCTTCTTTGCTCTGACGAAAAAATTCAATAGCACCATACAGCGCATTATGATCGGTCAATGCTAAATGTTTATACTTCACCTTTTTCGCCTGCTGAATCAAATCTCGCGGGCTGGCAATGCCATCTAATAAGCTATAATAACTGTGGACATGCAAGTGACTGAATGGAATCATTGATAGAATTAAATTTTTTTTGTCGCGATATTTCGGATTATTTTATGAAGAAACTATCTAGTTCTTGAAGCAAGATCATACCCTTATGGAAAGAAAATGCCAGAGAAAGGCACAATAATAAAGGATAGGAAAATAGAAAGCTGATTTGTAATTTATAATCGCCATGAAATTCTGGAAGCAACTCTCACATTCTCATTTGATGGTAATCGCGATTTTGTTGCTTGCTTCGGCTATCCGACTGTTTTATTTCTTTTTTGTTTTTAATCCCTCTTCACTTCCTGCCAACGATTGCCTGGAGTATGATCTCATTGCCCGAAGTATTGTGGATGGAAAAGGTTATGTGCTTTATGATCAGCCCACCGCCTTTCGCGCTCCTCTCCTCAGTTTTTTAATGGCAGGTGTATATTGGATCTTCGGGAAAAATTATGTTTTTGCTCGTTTGATGGTTGTGGGATTTTCCATCGCGCTGGTGTGGTCAATTTATGTATTAGGCCGGCAGGTGATCAATCATTATATCGGTTTATGGAGCGCTTTTCTGGCCGCGATCTGGATTCACTTCGTCCTTTATGGCTCGAATCTTTTTACGGAGATCCCTTATACTTTTTTTACTATAACTTCAGTAGTCTTTGTTATTCAATACCTTAAAAATTCTAAAATTATTTATTTATTGCTTACCGCTTTTTCTCTGGCGCTGGCTATCCTTACCCGCCCGGTTGGGATATTCCTATCATTCATTGTTCTGATTTATCTATTTATGCATCTGAAAGGATGGAGGAATGTCGGTCGAACAATTATTCTGACTGTATTCATTCTGATATTTATTTTTCCCTGGATATATAGAAATTACCTGGTTTTCCAGCGGATTATTCCGGTGACCACCGCCGGAGGAACGGTGCTATGGATTAGCAATAATCATTATGTCGCTCATCATCCATTGCGCTGGGGTTTTTATGTTGGTTATGAGCAACTGCCGGGTGCCGAAAAACTGATTTCCAGCAACGAAATCGTTCGGTCTGACTATGCAATGCACTATACCTGGAATTTTTTAAAGAATTATCCGGCGGATATACCGATCTTAATTTGGAATAAAGCTAAAAGATTCTGGGCGCCGGAAGTCTTTACCTATTCTCCGCGCCGCTGGATGATCGAAGGGAGTTATGTTATTCTGCTGATCCTGGCCATAGGTGGGATCGGATTAGCTTTTGGATTAAAAATAAGCGGGCAGAAATGGTTATGGATTATTGTTCTGGCTAACTTTCTTCCCGCGTTGATCTACTGGTCGGGACCGCGAATTCGCTTACCAGCCGAACCGGCTTTACTCGTTTTCGCTGCAATCTTTATCGATAAGTTCTGGAAGAAACTATGCCGGAAAAAATCATAAAATTTGTTTTATTTCTCTTTTTAGCGATGCAAGGGTGTAATCAAACGCCCAAACCCACTGCAACTCCACTATGGGTAGTAAAGACCACCTATCCGGTTGTCACCATATACGATCTGGACAATGAATTCATCGGAGCTTCCTGCCTCGATGGTTTTTTACTTATAAAAAAGGACAATGTAAACTTCACACGGCATATTCCAATAACAGGGCGGGCGCCGGGAGGAATCTGGGTAGATGGTCACTGTTTATATTATGGGTCGTCCGATCATTTTTTCCGCTGTTATGATATTGACCGGCAGACATTACAGTGGGAATATCCAACTTTATTGCCCAACGAGGCGTTGCCCGTGACGGATGAACACAACATGTACGGCGGTTCTCGTGATCATACGCTTTACGCTATCGACAAATTCAGCGGAGTGTTGAAGTGGAAATTCCAGACTCAGGGGCCGATTTATGCCCAACCGCTTTTATGGGATTCATTGCTTATCATTGGTTCATGGGATACTCGTCTGTATGCTTTGCTACGGACAACGGGGAAAAAGGTCTGGGAGTTTTCGGCTCAGTCAGGGATCGATCAGGTTCCGCTGGTTATTGGACACACCCTCTGGTTTTCAAACTATGATTATCATGTGTATGGGGTGGATCTACCAACGGGAGAACTAAAAAATCATTTTTCTGCCAGTAATGCTTTTGAATTCAATGGGGCACTCTGGCAGCATACTCTTATTTTCAGCGGGATTGATCGTCGCTTTTATTTTTTCGATCTCCTCACTGATCAATTGCAGGTGAAAGAAACGTCGCCGGTGGCGGTATCTACTTCGCCGCTGGTATTGGATCACGGCTTGTTCACTGGCCATTATGATGGTTCACTATACTGTTGGCAACTTCCGGCGATGAGCAGGAGGCTTTTGTATTGTTTTAACGATCGGGTAATTGTTCTTTCGTCCGATGGTCGATTTTTATGGGCCGGTTCAGCGGATCAAACCCTGGCATGTTTTACACTTGACGATATAATTTTTTATAAATGATATTTTCGCCTGGCCGGTCGGTATTTAGCGGGTGAGAGCGGGGGAGTGAAGCACATAGCCGTTCTTTTCCAATCGATATTTCTGCTGTAGTTCTAAAGTTTCGGCCGGCAGAATTGCCATGAATCCGAATTTTTGTCGGATTTCATCAATCGCTGCCGCCAGCAGTTCCAGCCTTGTTTCCTGATTGAATAATTTGGTCTGCAGATTTCGCCACTCCAGCAGGCTCACGGCAACTCCCACATGTCGAATGCGCAGGCGGCGGAAGGGCAAACTGGAAAGAATTTTTTCCACCTCGGTAAAAATTTCTGCGGCATTATCGCTGGCCTGAGGAAGGATTCGGGTAACCTCATGCTGAGTGAAATCGGAATAGCGGATTTTAACGCCTACCCGGCGGCATCGCAATTCCTGCTGGCGAAGTTTGGCTGCAATTCGTTCACTGAGGTACTGCAGACAGGCGGTAACAATGCTCTGGTCAGTGGTATCTTCTTCGAAAGTGGTTTCGCGGCTGATTTGACGGGGAATAATACGGGTTTGAACATCGCGGGGATCGATGCCGTTGGCCAATTCCCACATCTTCTCTCCATTGATGCCAAACAGTTGATGCAGAACAATTTTAGGCAGAGTGGCCAGTTGCCCGATAGTAAAAATTCCCAGTTCGCAGAGTTTTTCTTTAGCAACATGGCCTACACCGGGTAATTCATCCACCGGCAGCGGTGCTAAGAATTCTCGTTCATGACCGGGCTCTACATAAGTAATTCCCCGGGGTTTTTTACAGCTGGAAGCAATGCGGGCAATCACTTTATTCTGGCCAATCCCGATGGAAACCCCGATGTGCAGTTCCTCAAAAACTTCTTGTTGAATGCGGCGGGCCAGTTCCGGCGGCTCAGGATGGAGGTGCAGAGTACCGCTCAGATCCAGGTATGCATCATCCAGGGAAGTAAACTCTACCAGCGGCGTATAGCGCAGGTAAATATCCTGCAGCACCAGTGAGCAGGCCTGGTAGTGTTGATAATTTCCCTTCAGGAAGATGGCGTCCGGGCAGAGACGTTTCGCCTGAGCCAGTGGCATGCCAGTCCGGATACCGCGGGCGCGGGCCTGGTAGCTGGCGGTATGCACCACTCCTCGTTGATCTTCGCTTCCGCCGACGATCACCGGCCGCTCCCGCAACAGGGGATTGAAGCCCTGTTCCACGGAGGCGAAAAAGGCATCGGCGTCGATATGTGCAATCAGCCGTTGATGAGTGAAGGGTTTCATGGGAAAAAGATTTTAATACGGATTGATTGGCTGAAGAATGAGAAAAACGGGTGCGAAAGAAGATGAAAAGGAGCAAAGAATTACTTTTTCATCGCGAAACGAATTAAGTTGTTTTTCTACCCTACCATCCGGGTCTTCAGATGATGAAAACGCTGGAATTCCTCCGGGGAAAGAGAAATGATCTGTGCCAGCTCGCGGGTGGTGTATACTGGACAATCCAGCGTCAGTAACTCTGGGGTGCTCAGCGGGGTGTTGACCAGGCAAATTTCGCTCTGCAGCACTTTGCTGTATACCCGTACCATCTCTCGCTGCCCCTGCAAAAGTTCATACAGAATTACCAGCAGGTCAGGCGGTTTTTCTTCCGATTGGTTTTTTGGAAAAGAAGTTTTGACCATGGGGTTATCCTTAGATTTTATTTAATGGTGTGACACGAAGACGATATAACGATATAACGATATAACGATATAACGGTATAACGGTATAACGGTATAACGGT
>CAYMXZ010000281.1:0-4438 GCA_964394475.1 uncultured Caldithrix sp.
TCTTGAAAATCCTATCTTGGACAAGAGTGATATAATATAAATTATATACTATTCACTGTAGACTATCAAACCTTTATCCCTTCGCCTTTTTCCTTTAGCTTTTTTATTTTTTGCTAGTTTTCGATGAAAATAGCGATGATTGGATAGTGTTTGATACTGCCTATAATTTCAGTGTAAAAGTTAAATTTTATTTGCCTTGACTTCGCAAAGGGTATTCTCTAAAATTTTTTAGAATTAATGGATTAAGAGTATGCGTTTTTTTCTCATCATCATAATTACTTATTGTATGATGCGAAGTACCCGGTCTAACAACCCGGGTTTTTTATTTTTCATTCGGGAGTAAGATCAAGGAGAAGCCTTATGTTTGATACCAAATATTTTTCGGGAGCTAAAAAATTCTGGTATATGGGAAAGATGTACGATTGGAATTCTGTTAATGTGCATGTGATGAGCCACGCTTTGCATTATGGAAGTTCAGTTTTTGAAGGTATCCGGGCTTATGAAACCGCCAGAGGACCGGCAATCTTTCGTCTGGATGATCATATCGATCGCTTTTTCTTGTCAGCTACGACCATCAATATGAAAGTCCCCTACAGCAAATCTGAAATCATAGAGATCATTAAACTGGTGATGAGAGAAAATCACCTGCGTTCTGCTTACATTCGTCCTAATTTATTTTTTGGTTATGGCAATCTGGGATTGATTCCCAAGGCCTGTCCGGTTGAGCTGGTGGTAGGGTGCTGGTCCTGGGGTGCCTATCTGGGTGATGAAAGCCTGGAAAAGGGCGTTCATGCTTTATTGTTAAATCGCCGTCGTATCCATCCCAGTCAGATGGATATGAGAGCTAAGATTGGCGGTATGTATGCTCAGTCCAATATTGCGGGTAGCTATGCCCGTTCGCTGGGATTTGATGAAGGTATTTTTTTAAATATTGAAGAACGAATTGCGGAAGGACCGGGCGAAAATATTATCATTGTCAAGAACAAACACCTTAGAACCAATGATGAAACTGAATCCATTCTACCCGGACTCACCCGGACGACCATTCTGGAATTAGCACGGGATCTGGGATATGAAACCCAGGTCGGTCCGATTACGATTAATGATTTTCTTCAGGCCGATGAAGCGTTCTTTACTGGTACCGCGGCGGAGGTTACCCCCATTTGTTTAGTGACAGATGGCAGTGATAAAACCAAACAGCCATCTGATTGGAAGAAATACACGATTGGTTCTGGTAAACCTGGTCCGATCACCCGACAATTATCGAAAAAGTATGCTGAGGTGGTTAGAGGTCAGGATCCGGCCTATGAACGATGGCTTACTTATGTCTACTCATCAGCCGAAGAGGCAAATAAGTATCTGGATTCCCATCAGCCTGAACATTTAACAAAATATTGATATTCAGAAGGAGTACGATATGCCCTTTTTTTCTCAACGGGCGAATTTAATGCCACCATCCCCTATTCGAAAATTGGTCCCTTTTGCGGAAGATGCGCGAAAACGAGGCATTCACGTTTACAATATTAACATCGGTCAGCCAGATATTAAAACTCCACAGGTTTTTCTGGATGCCATCCGCCAACATCAGCTGGAAGTGCTGCCGTATGGTCATTCCGCCGGATTGTGGGAGTATCGTGACGAATTAGTAAAATATTACGCCCGCTTTAATATTCACATCGATAGTGATGAAATTATTGTGACCAATGGAGGCAGTGAAGCAATTATTTTTGCCATGATGATCTGTATGGATCCCGGAGATAATATCATTATCCCTGAACCTTTTTATACCAATTATAATGGTTTTGCGGTGGAAGCTGGGGTGACGATCATTCCGGTTACCAGTAGAATAGAAGATGGGTTTAAGCTCCCGCCGATGAAGGAGATTGAGAGAAAAATAACACGCCGCACTCGCGCCATCATGATCTGCACCCCTAATAATCCCACCGGCTATGTCTATACCCGACAGGAAATGGAATCTTTGAAAGATTTGGTGGTAAAGCATGATCTATATTTATTTTCGGATGAAGTCTATCGTGAGTTCATTTATGATGGAGCAGAATACACATCAATCATGCATCTGGAAGGTTTGCAGGAGCGGGCGGTTTTACTGGATAGTATTTCAAAGAGATATTCAGTATGCGGTGCTCGCATTGGTTGTCTCATCACTCATAATCGGAAAATTCTGGACGCCGGTTTGCGACTGGGCCAGGCTCGCCTGTGTCCCCCCACCCTGGAGCAAATCGCCGCTCGAGCGGCCGTTCATACTCCTGCCTCATATTTTGAGGAAGTCATCAAAGAATATAAACAGCGAAGAGATGTGGTATTTGAGGAATTGGAGAAAATCCCGGGAGTGGTCGCTCTCAAACCACAAGGAGCCTTTTATACCATCGTCAAACTGCCGGTAGACGATGCCAATAAATTCTCCACCTGGTTATTGAAAGAATATCACCATAACCATGAGACAATTATGCTGGCTCCGGCTGATGGATTTTATGCCACGCCCGGTAAAGGCCTTGATGAAGTACGGATTGCCTTTGTATTGAATGTACCGGCAATGAGACGTTCGATGGAGATTCTACGGGAAGCTCTTAAAGTCTATCCGGGTAGAGTCACTCACTAATCAGTGGAATGACAATCAGGATTTTGCGAAGAATAGAAATGTATTTTTTCTTGCGGTTAGTTAAAAACGGAATTGAGTGGAAAAGGCAATATCCACACTGCGCGCGTTTCTGAACCAGCGGAAATTGTGATTTAAATAACCGAAATTTAATTGCCAGTATTTAAGATCTATTCCTAACCCAAATCCCAGAGCAAAACCGAGATTTCCGCCTGCTGCCATCCCGGCCCGTAAGGGAAAAACAGAAATCGGTGAATATTCTACCCCCATGGAAACCTGCGGAACGGTACTATTTCCAAGCGTTTTGTTTAGTCCCTGTTGATAAGCGGCTGTGAAGACCAGGTTTGGAAGATACTGGTAAGCACCGGCCACGGTAGCTTTTCGTGGTAAGCCACTGCGAAAGCGGCCAACCGAAAAAGTGGTGTCTTCGCTTACCCGGGACAGACTATTGATGTTACTCAGATGAAATAGTGAATCAGATTCAAAAATACTTATGGATAATTCGTTATTTTTCTTCCAGTACATTTCGCCAAAAATATTATTCAGATGCAGGGAGATACTCCACTTTTTTTCATAGATTCCGAAAACACCGAGATCAAGACCATAACCGCTTCCACCCTCACTTCGGCGGCTTCTAAGATAAGAATCAGCCAGAATATAATTGTCGGTCGTCAAAAGTTTTCCACGAGCTTTTTCGATAGTGAAATATTGAAAGCCAACCAGATACTTAGCGGTGATTCCTACCGAAACAAAATCAAATTCCACGGGTGTCCATTGAGTAACTGGAAAAGCAATAGCGAAATCCAGTGAAGTGGCTGCCCAGGCTTCAGCATCCAGATCATCAAGTTTATATTCTTTTACATTAGCGTTTCCATAAAAGGGGAATTCCAGAGCATCTTTCGGGAAATTGAGAAAACCATTCCCCACTCCTCCCAGAGTCAGACTGAAAGGTCTGGAATAAATGGCCAGAAACCGCGCCCCCAGATTGACATCTCCTCGTAAGCCCTTTTCCGGGATTTTGCCGAAAAGATCATTGATATCGCTGCTGGTCAGGGAATCCCCGGTAGTGAAATAACGATCATATTCAGTAAGGGAAAAACTGTTGTTATTCACCATGGCATGTGCACCCAGCAGTAATAACTCGAAATTGAAATCTCTGGGATAGGCCAGAACAGCGGGATTGGCACCGATATATTCATTTCCTTCCTGAATGGCAATATTGCTTCCCGCCATACCTAAACTTCGGGCATTGTAAAGATCCTGAGCAGAAGAAAGAAAATAGCAGACCAGAATAAATAGGGATAATAACAAAAATATTTTATCGTTCATCTTTTTCATTGGGTTGGGTCTCTAAAAATGATTTCGGTTTCAATTTTTCCTGAAAATTCCAGATAATCGCTGCCTCTCATAATAACATAACCGTCGGTATCGTTCAGGCGAATACGCAGTCCGGTTCGCAGCGGTGGATTTTGAAAAATGGTTAATTCTTTTCGATTCAGATCGATCGAATAATTGGAAGTGACTGCTTGCGACACAAAACCAGTCTGTGGGTCAATTAGGGCGGGGGCAATATTTATTACTTTGACAAATTCCCGATCAGGATTAAAGGAAGCGGTAGTATCATATAAATCCTCTCGAGTAAAGTCTCCGCTGATAAATAATTCGACCGTCCCACCTAAAGGTGAAGAGTTTATTATTTGGCCACTGAGTTGGGCATAGCGAATGTTATCTCCCGCTGCATTTTTAAATTCTTCATCAATTTCTTCCAGGGTGTCAGGAGTTATTCCAATGGGTGCCGCATCGTTAATCATCACCCAGAAA
>CAYMXZ010000282.1:0-4417 GCA_964394475.1 uncultured Caldithrix sp.
TTTAAAAAGAGCTATTCAGAAATATATTGAAGATCCATTAGCCGATGAAATTTTGAAGGAAAAGTTTACGGATGGATCGGTGATCAAAATTAAAATGAAAAACAAAAAAGAACTCGCCTTCCAGCTTGTTGAAAAGAGCAAGAATATTAATGTGAATTGATTTTTTATCATTTCTTGTTGTAAATCAGGCCCGAATCGAAGTGAGATTCGGGCTTTTTTTTTCGTTTCCAGCCGTGTATATTACCACCGGAGTTGATTTCCATTTAAACAAAAAGGTCAAATAAGCGGTAACTTTCGATGCTGAAAGAGTATCCCTCTCGTCATCCCTTTGTGTTCATGGGTGTTGGTTTGGCCTTAGGAAATTACATACAAGGCCACATTGAGTGTCCTCCTGCATTTTTGCTTCTTTCATTTTTTTTGTTAATTTTTCTGCTGTTCCGATGGCCACGTTCCACCACTTTCCCGGCCATTTTGATTGGACTATTTTTTATTGTCGGCCAACTGAATATTCTTTTCTGGAAGAAATCAATGCTGGATCATCCCATTGTTTCCTTTTTCCCGGTTGAACATATCAATGTGATGGCAAAGCTGCAAGATCCTCCTGAAAATAATCGTCGGACGGGAGTACTGGTGGTTGAGAAAATATATGCAGGGAATGATACCCTTGAATTGGACAAGAAATTTATCTATACCTTTCCGGTGGACTTTCCCCAGATGGTACCTGGAAACCGGCTATTTTTTCACAATGTTTCTTTGACTCATTTGAAGAAGTGCCGGAATCCCGGTCAATTTGATTTTTCCGCCAATTATCGGCGAAACGGGATCATTGGAGAAATTATCAGCCATGAGATGAGCGAAATTCGCCTGCTTTCAGCAAGCCGTCGATTTTCAGGTTATCGTTTGCTATTTAATATCCGACAAACCATTAACCAGCGATTATTCAATTTGTTGGAAACTCCGGTGGCTGGATTCATGTCAGCCATCTTATTAGGCTACAAACAAGATATCCCTTCTGAAATCAAACGTGACTTTCAAAAGGGTGGAGTGGCACATGTCATCGCCATCAGTGGTCTGCATGTTGGATTTATTGTATTTATTCTCTCCACCTTGCTATCTTTTTTCCCTATTTCCTTTCGCTGGCAACATGTGATGACCATTTTTTTCTTGATGATCTATATGCTGCTGAGCGGGGCTAATCCGCCGGTGATCCGTGCAACCCTCATGGTCACCGTGTATCTGCTGGGTGTCACTTTTCAGCGGAAACCTGAAATTATGAACACACTTTTTCTGGCTGGATTTTTTTTCTTGCTTTTGCATCCTCAAGATCTTTTCTCGATAAGCTTCCAATTTTCATTTGTCGCCGTCTGGTCCATACTATTTTTTTATAAAAGGTTTACCACATTGGAAAAATGGTTTCTTGGGATGATACCCCCAAGACGATTCTATAAAAAATTTATTTTCAGAATAGTACAATTATTTTTCGTTTCACTGGCCGCTCAAATAGGTACCATTCCTTTAACTGTTATTTATTTCAAACAATTGCCTCTGATAGCATTAGTTTTAAATCTACCAGTGATTCCATTGATTGGCATCATTATTCCGATCGGTTTTATGATGCTCGGTCTTTCCTGGATACAGAGTGACATTGCTTATAGTGTGGGACAAATACTAACTCTGCTGATAAAATTTCTCTTTCAGCTGGTTCATTTGGCCGCCAATCTTCCGGGAGCCTGCCTTCGCATTCTCTCATTTGATTGGATGGCTTTCTTAATTTATGTCTGTGCTATCTTGCTTGGTTTTTCTTTTACTTCTTCTTATCTGCCTCCTCTTCGAAAACCTATTGGTGCGACTATTCTTTTCCTGCTGTTGTGGAAAATTGCTCCCTTTCCCCACCATCCCCAGCTTCTTATGCTGGATGTTGGACAGGGGGAATCAACGCTGTTAATAACTCCTGCGGCCAAAAATGTGCTATTTGATGCCGGACCAACCAGCAATAACTGGGATTGCGGATTGGAAATTATTTATCCTGCTTTGCAAGAATTGGGAATCTTACGCCTGCATAAAGTCGTTCTCAGCCATCCTCACTCTGATCATATCGGGGGAATTTTTTCGCTTTTAACCGTCATACCTATCGACTCTGTTTATTTACCGAATGTGCAGATTGATTATTTCTGGCAGGATAGCCTGTTAAAAGCCATAAGAAACAATAAAGTCCCTTACCGCTTTGTTCAACTGGGAGATTACATCAATATCGATCCATTCACTAAGATCTATTTTTTAGGTCCCTGGACGGAGCAGTTAAAACCAGCCGACCAATCGGGTAAATCCATCAATAATACTTCTTTAGTTGCACTGGTTAAAATGAAGGAAACCAGTATATTATTTACTGGGGACACGGAAAGTGATATCGAAAAAAATCTATTGCAATGGAATGCTTTCCTCAAAGCCGATATATTAAAAGTTGGTCACCATGGAAGTAGCACTTCATCCTCTCTCGAATTTCTCCAAAAAATTCAGCCTCAAATGGCTTTAATTCCGGTAGGCCAGAATAATAAATTTGACCACCCTTCGGAAGTGACCTTAAAACGTTTAGAAGATCTGCAGATTCCATTTTATCGTACCGATCTCCAGGGTGCCATTTTTTTACAGTGGGATCAAACCCATTGGAGATGGGTTGACTGGGACTAAATTTTTTTACCATAGTCAAACAAATCAGAGTTAGTAAAAAATCAGCAGGGGCTGCATGGCTTTCCTGAAAATGATGATTGAGTGACTGCGTTCACATATAATTTTTTATATATGTTGAAATATGTATTTCGTTTTTGTTATATTTTTCCAAGCCATACGAATAGGAAACTTGTGCAGTCGCTTGAATCAATCCAATCTATAAAAAAGGAGATCCTTCATGCGTTATGTTAAGCATTATGGTACGTGGGGATATATCCTTCATCGTCTTTCTGGTTTAGCTTTAACCGGATATATCCTTATTCACATCTATTTAGTTAGTGGCTTGCATAATCGACCGGCCTGGGATAGTGAAATGCAGTTTTTTCGGCATCCGCTATTGATGGTTCTAGAATGGTGTTTATTCAGTGTTGTTATTTTTCATGCTTTAAATGGTGCCCGGATTTTTATAATTGACTTTTTTAACGGAGCGAGATATCAGAAACAACTTCTTACCGGCGTTTTGGTATTAAGCGTTATTCTGTTCGCGGGAATGGGCGCGATCATGTTTTTATAATATTTCAATACTAAGGAGATAGATATGGCCTATAAATACGAAGGTGCAAGCAATTCCGGTTCATTCGGCTGGTTTTTTCAGCGAATCACCGGCGTCATACTTTTTTTTCAAGTGATCATCCATTTCTATATCTCTCATCATACCTGGGACGCTGGCCATAACTGGAGCACAATTATTGAGAGATTATCCAATCCTTATATGAGAACATTTTATCTGGTTTTTGTCTCTCTTGGATTATATCACGGTTTAAACGGAGCCTGGGCAGTGATCCGGGATTACCATATGTCTGCCGGAATGCGCAAATTACTTTTTGGAGCGATTGTGACGGTTGGTATTTTTATCGCAGTTCTTGGATTTCTTACCATGCTTACACTGCCCAAACCATAGTAAAAAATGTTGATGTTCATTAACATGAAAAATAATAAGAGGATAAAATGGTAATTAAACATGATGTCATTATTGTAGGCGCTGGATTAGCGGGATTACGAGCGGCGCTGGAGGCATCCAGGAATTACGACGTGGCCGTCCTGTCCAAGGTTTTTCCCACTCGCTCTCACAGCGGCGCCGCCCAGGGGGGTATCGCTGCTTCGCTGGGAAATGTGGAAGAAGATCACATCGATTGGCATTTCTTTGATACGGTAAAAGGAAGTGATTATCTGGGTGATCAGGACGCTATAGAATATTTAGTCAATGATGCCCATCCAGCCATTTATGAACTGGAGCATATGGGAGTGCCTTTTAGCCGCACCCCGGATGGGAAAATTAATCAACGGAAGTTTGGGGGACATACCCGGAATTATGGAGAAGCTCCGGTTTTGCGAGCCTGTTTTGCTGCAGACCGCACCGGCCATATGATTCTGCATACTTTATATGATCAGTGTATTAAAAATAACGTTCGCTTCTATCCAGAATTTTATATGACGGATTTAATCATAAAGGATCATATCGCTCGGGGTCTGGTTGCGTATGATATGACCGGTGGCCAGATGGTCACTTTTCACGCTAAAGTGATCATGTTTGGCACTGGCGGGTATGGACGGGCTTTTAAAATTACCTCCAATGCTCACGCCAATACCGGTGATGGTTTGGGTGTCGTTCTACGTGCCGGTTTAGCCCTGGAAGATCTGGAGTTCGTGCAATTTCATCCGACAGGTGTCTATCGCTATGGCATTCTGG
>CAYMXZ010000283.1:0-4406 GCA_964394475.1 uncultured Caldithrix sp.
CATGTGAAATAAAAAAATTAACTTCTTATCGCACAACCTTTATGGATAAAGATGGCTGGGTGTTGGCTGATTCAGATGTGCCCCCGACCGAGTTGTCAGCGGTTGAAAATCATTTAACACGTCCTGAAGTACAGCAGGCCCTGCGTATTGGCTATGGCTTGGATCGTCGAAAGAGCGCAACGATTCAGGAGAAATTGTTTTATTATTGCGAACCATTGCGTGAAAATGGCCGAATCTCCGGTTTTATTCGTCTGGCAATGTTTTCTCCAGAATATAGTTCCCGATTAAAATTTTTAACGGGACTTATTATCCAGTCGAATCTGTTTTTTATATTTATTTCTCTGGTGGCTACTTTTTTTTACAATCGAATGTTAGGGTCGCAGCTGACGAACTTTCGAAAATCTTTGTATGCCCAACGAGATGAAGCTGGTTTTCAAAAACTACCCCGACAGTCGTTTCAGGAATTTGATCTTCTGGCCAATGAGATCAATCATCTGGGAGAGAAATTACATAATTTTTCTATCGATCTTGATAGTCGCCTGCAGCAGTTATTGGCCATCTTTAATTCTCTCAGTGAAGGCGTTGCGGCATTCGATCGGGAAGGGATGGTCATCATCCACAATAATAAATTTAGAGAAATTCTGGGATTACCTCTCGAAACAGCCAGGAAAATCAAATTTTATGACTGGATTCACTTCCCTCCTATCATCCAGGATATTGAAAATTTTCTGGAGAATAATCAGCCGATTAAAAAGCGAATTAAATTCTATGGTGATCGCTTCATAGACTATCAGATCTTGCCGCTGCTCAATCATCGTTCGTCGCTGGCCGGGTTTTTACTGACTCTGGCAGATGTCACGCACCTCCAACAGCTGGAAACCATCCGACAGGATTTTGTGGCCAATGTGAGTCACGAATTTAAAACGCCACTCACTTCTATTCGGGGATATGCCGAAACGCTTCTGGAAAGTGGAGGCGAGAAAAAAAAGCAGCGCGAAAAATTTTTGAAGAAGATTGAAAAACAAACCATCCATCTTGAAAACCTGGTTACCGACCTGCTTCAACTTTCCCGAATTGAAAGAAAAGAGATGGAAGAACTGATTAAAATGAATCCGGTACCGGTGATTAAAAAGCTCATATCTGAGTATTTACCTATAGCATCGGAAAGAAATTTAACTCTCCATAGGGAAATCCCAAAATTTGAGAAGAAAATAAGAATTAAAGCAAACCCCCAAATCCTGCAGACGATTCTCAGTAATTTAATAAACAATGCGATTCAATATAATAAACCCGGCGGTCAGATCTGGTTTCGGCTGTCGGTAAAAGACACCACCCTGCGCATGGAAGTGGAAGATAATGGCATCGGAATTCCAGCCGATCAGCTGGAACGCATCTTTGAAAGATTTTATCGGGTAGAATCTGCTCGCTATATTTTTCCGGAGGGCAGTGGTCTGGGACTTTCCATTGTGAAGCATTCGGTCGAGCTTCTGTCCGGTCAGATTGGGGTGGAAAGCAAAGAAGAGCAGGGCAGTCTTTTTTGGGTGGAAATTCCTCTCCTGCAATAAAATTCCGAAAAATAATTTTTTCTGTCCTTGAGTGAACTCTAAATTTGTTAAAAAAGGAATGGTGATGACGTTAACAGCAATTCCACGCTCAGAACGCAAAGGCTTGGTGATAGTGTATACCGGTAATGGCAAAGGGAAAACCACTGCTGCGCTGGGGACGGTAGTGCGGGCCATTGGTTATGACTGGCGAGTACTAATGATTCAATTCATTAAAGGGGATTGGATGTACGGCGAACTGGAGGGATATAAAAAGTTGGCCCCTCATTTTGAATTAAAGAGAATGGGAAAAGGTTTTGTGCGCATTATGGGCGACAAGAAGCCAATTGAAGAACATATTCAGGCGGCTGAGAATGCTCTAAAATACGCCCGCGAAAACTTGAATAACAATTATGATATTATCATACTGGATGAAATTAATGTGGCGATAAAAGAAGGTCTACTGAGTGTCCAGGATGTGATTCAAGTGATTAAAGATCGACCGTCCTACTTGACCATAATTTTGACCGGTCGACATGCGCCACCGGAGATTATCGAGCTGGCGGATCTGGTGACGGAAATGGTGGAAATAAAACACCCCTTTAAAAAGGGGATTATCGCTCAACCAGGAATTGATTACTAATATATGATATTTTAGATTTGTTATTTGAAAATCTATGATTAAAAAAGACCATACGTACTGGATGGAACAGGCCTTTAAAGAGGCAGAAAAAGCCTACCAGGCCGGAGAAGTCCCGGTGGGAGCAGTGATCGTTTATAATAACACTATCATTGGAAGAGGCCATAATCTGATCGAGACCTTACGGGAACCTACCGCTCATGCTGAGATGATTGCGATTAGCGCAGCGGCTAATTATCTGGAATCACGGCGCTTACTCGATACCACGCTATATGTTACCCTGGAACCCTGCCCGATGTGCTCAGGGGCAATGGTGCTGGCCAGAATTCCAGTGCTGGTTTATGGTGCCAGTGATCCCAAGTCCGGTTCATGTGGAACACTATACAATATTGTGCAGGATCCGCGGCTAAATCATCAAATAGAGATTGTGAAGGGAGTGCTGGAAAAAAAATGTTCATTGATTCTGAGCGATTTTTTTAAAAAATTACGGGAAACGAATTAAGAAATTTTCTATCTTTAGCATAGGAAACAATCGGAGAGGTGCCGGAGTGGTTTAACGGGCACGCCTGGAGAGCGTGTGTTCTCTTAACGGGGAACCGAGGGTTCGAATCCCTCCCTCTCCGCCAGGAATATATAATATTTTAGATTTTATATTTTAGATTTATTTAAAATTGTATATTTAAATATTTTTATTTACGCCTCAGCAAAAAATACCACATATAAAAGTTGGGAAAATTGATCAGTTTCTTCTTGATTCGAAATTCTGTGAACTTTTTTATCCAGTTATATTTTTTCTTGTATAGATGTACAAGGACTTATAAAAATTAAAGCAAAGGAAAAATTTTCTTGACATTTTTGTTTCTTTTAGATATTATTCATTTGATTTTAAATTAACAGCACAGCGTAGTGGTTGGAAAATGAATCTTTTGAGTGAGAAAGATTTTTTTTTGATTCGATGATGTTAACGATAACAATTACGCAAATCGGCAGGAAAATTTTGCTGAACATCATTCCTCTTTCCATTATCGTCTATTATGCGCTGTTCATTCAATCCATTCTCTTAACCTTCTCTCCTTTTAAGGAATAAGATATGAGAAATCCCCGCTCTTTTATCATCTTCTCCATCCTCTTTTTATTGCTATTCTTAAACTGTAAAAAAGTAGATCGATTGCCAATTTATTATGTCGTGCTGTCTGAAAATCTCTCGCCTGAACATCAGGCCGCTTGGAACCTGATCCTCACCTCTCGATTCACTCAATCCCAAATTCTCGATCTTTCTCAGGCATCACCTGAAAAATTGCCCAGAGGAATTCTCTGGTTGCATATTCCGGATTCCAGTGAATATGCCAGCTGGGTTGAAGCGAAAGAGAAATTACATTTCCTTCCCAATTTTTATAAACAGGGTGGAAAAATTTTGTTTACTGACTTTGCCGCCCGTTTGCCGTATGAGCTCGGGATGGAAACCCTCAAACCCGAAACCAAACTATTGAATATTCAGGATGAATGGCTGTTCGATAAAAAAGGTTTGCAAAGTTATCGGGGGCATCCCGCATTTTATAAATTATTCGGTGGCACCTTCATCTGGGATGCTTATGAAAATCACACCCTACCCACTATCGGTTATTTTGGGCAAAATTTCCCGATCGAAGGAAAAGTTGTCGCGGTTGAGAAATCCTACATCACCATTCATGCTGATAATAAACTGATGATTGAATATCAGAATGATGAAGGTAAAATTTTGTCCATTGGCGGTTTTATTTATTTATCACAACCTAATCATGCCCGGCTTCATCTGGAACAGTTTCTTGTCAATTGTTTCGATTATTTGTCAGGAAATACAAACCCGGAACCCCTTACTTTCTGGGAAAGGTATGATCATCAACCGAAGCAATTTTTTATCCGGACCGCCCCACTACATCCCTCAATTTGCCGGCAGCTAAAACTTCCCTCCCCGGATGATATGATTATTCAGCAGGCCTTTACCACTCAAAATTATTACGACGTCTCGGGTCAAAGAGCATTGGTGATGGGAAAAGAAACAGGTGGAATTGATGAGCTGTGGGTGCATCCCTTCCGGATTTTGAGAGATTGGGAAGTGGGAATTATGCTGGGCGATTCGGTGAAGTGGTTGAAGAAAGTTCCAGCCCGACTGGAGGTTCGTCCAGAATCGTTTACCCGGGTGTATTCATTGCCAGACGGAAATTTATCTGAAACGATTTATCCTG
>CAYMXZ010000284.1:0-4393 GCA_964394475.1 uncultured Caldithrix sp.
CGGATCATTTCACCAAAGGCTGAGTAGTTTTGACCCAGCAGCAGAAAATTACCTGCCGCAGCTAAAATGATACCGACAATTCCTATATAGGCCAGCCACTTGTTTTTAGATCGCGGAATGAAAACACCTGCGCCCAATAATAAAACTCCACAAATTGAGAGCACAAGATGCGGAGAAATTCCTAAAAAATCCGAGAGTTGTAAATTCAATGATATCAAACGTCAACCTCCAAAACTAGCACGAACATTATCATTCACCGCTCGGCGAGGGGTGATCGGTTATAAACGATAGTATTCCTTTTATATTCCAGACATTTCTTTCCTGTTGAAGCTTTAATTCCGCTTTTTCCATCCGTTGAATCAAATGTTGTACCGATGCTTCACTTTTCTGAGTAAAGGTGTGAGGATAGATACCGATCCAGAAAATGAAGATTATAATAGAAATCAGAGCGACCATCTCCCGCAGATCCAGATCGATCAATCGGCGGTTTTCTTCGCGAGTAATAGTTCCAAACATCATTCGCTTATACATCCACAATAAATAGACCGCGGCCAGGATGATTCCCACCGTACCGAGAACCGCGAAGGTTTTATTTACCATAAAAGTGCCGATTAAAATCAAGAACTCACCCACAAATCCATTGGTGCCAGGTAGTCCTAAAGAAGAGAGACAGACAATCATAAATAACGTGGCAAAGATAGGCATGGATTTACTGACTCCCCCAAATTCATTGATCAGGCGCGTATGGCGCCGTTCATAAATCATCCCAACCGCTAAAAAGAGGGCACCAGTGGACAGGCCATGATTCACCATCTGAATAATTCCTCCCTGTAAACTCTGAGTGGTCATGGCAAAGATTCCCAGCATTACGAAACCCAGATGGGCGACCGAGGAATAAGCGACCAATTTCTTGATATCATCCTGTACCATGGAGACCAGCGCCCCATATAAAATGCCAATCACCGCCAGTATAAAAAATAAGGGCGTGAAATACAGTGTGGCTTCCGGGAAGATTGGCAAATTAAAACGCAGGAAACCATAAGTACCCATTTTCAGAAGTACGGCAGCCAGGATAATTGATCCGGCAGTGGGAGCCTCCACGTGCGCATCTGGCAACCAGGTGTGAAGCGGAAAAACCGGCACTTTAATCGCAAAAGCCAAAGCGAATGCTAAAAACAACCACACTTGCTTTCCAAAAGGAATGCCCAATTGATACATTTTCAAAATATCAAAAGTATAGGTACCGGTGAAATTATGATTGGTAAAATACAGGTATAAAATCGCTGCTAACATCAGCGCCGAACCGACCATAGTATAAATCACAAACTTCACGGCGGCATAGATGCGTCGAGGACCTCCCCATACTCCGATGATGAGATACATCGGGATGAGCATGGCTTCCCAGAAAATATAGAACAACAATAGATCGAGGGCAGAAAAAACTCCCAGCATTCCAGTCTCTAAAAACAGGAAGGAAATCATATACTCCTTCACTCGATACTGAATAGCGCTAAAAGAGGCCAGAATGGCGATAGGAATCATGAAAGTCGTGAGCATGAAGAGTAGGATGCTGATACCGTCCAAACCCACCCGATAGTTTGCTCCGATGGCGGGAATCCAGTTCGCCAGCGTCTCAAATTGAATTCCGGCGGAGTCCGAGCGAAAGCCGCAAAAAAGCGGGATAGAAAGCAGGAAGGTAACCACACTAATAAACAATGCCCAGATCTTTATCAGCTGATCTTTTTCTCTGGGAAAGAAAAGTAAAGTGATCACCCCTGCCAGTGGTAAGAAGATGGTTATATTTAAGAGAAGCGGCAAATTCATGAAAAATCTCCTATCATCTACATCAAAAGGTAATAGGCCAAAATAATGATAGCACCCAGAATAATAAAGGCAGCGTAATTCTGAACGTAACCAGTCTGAACCCGCCGGATAAAAAAGCTGATTAGCAGCATCACCTTGCCGACCAGGTTAACAAATCCATCGATGATCACATTATCAAAAAATTTCCACAGCCAGAGACTGAATTGCCACAGGGGCTGATAAAGAACAGAATTCAAAATCTCATCGACATAATATTTATTATAGAGCAGGCGATACACACCCGAGAAACGCTGTCCCATTTTTACCGGATCGATGCTTCCTTTTATATACATCGAATAGGCCAGGAAAATTCCCAGTAGAGCGGCTAAAACCGAGATGCCCATCAGCAGATATTCCGTGGAATGAGAGGGATGAGCAAAATGGAGATGGTTTTGTGCCTGCTCGAATACCGGCGCTAAAAAATGCTCAAAATGATTTCCGCCTCCTAAAATTTGCGGTATTCCAATCCACCCCCCAATAAAGGCCAGAACGGCAAGGATCATGAGCGGAATGGTCATAATGCGGGGAGATTCATGAATGTGATGTTCTACTTCGTGAGATACCCGTGATTTGCCAAAGAAAGTCAGAAATACCAGTCGTGACATATAAAAGGCGGTCATCAACGCTCCCACCACTCCGAAGACCCACACCCAGGGATTATAGGCAAATGCTTTGGCCAAGATTTCATCTTTGGAGAAAAATCCGCTGAGTGGAGGAATGCCGCTGATGGCCAGCCAGGCGACGATAAAGGTAACCGCGGTCGTTTTTATTTTGGGATAGAGTCCCCCCATTTTATCGATGTTGGTCTCATTGGCCAGAGCATGCATCACTGAGCCGGCACCAAGAAATAATAATGCCTTAAAAAACGCATGAGTCATCAAATGAAAAATTCCCGCTGCATAGGCACCGACCCCCACGCCGATGAACATGTATCCCAGCTGACTGATAGTGCTATAGGCCAAAACTCTTTTGATATCTTTATTCACCAGGGCCATGCTGGCCGCAAACAGGGCGGTAAATGTTCCGATGATCACCACCACCGCCATCGTTTCGGAAGAAAGGCTAAAAAGCGGATTAAATCGGGCCACCATATACACACCTGCAGTGACCATGGTTGCCGCATGGATTAAGGCACTGACCGGCGTAGGACCTTCCATGGCATCTGGAAGCCAGATATACAGAGGGAATTGAGCTGATTTTCCGGTGGCTCCCAGAAACAGCAGCAAGGCGGCCGTGGTAAGAACCCCTGCACTCAGCAATTTATCGGTCTGCGAGAATATCTCACTATAACTGATGGTTCCCAGAGTAGTGAAAATCACCATGATCCCAAGCGCGAAACCAAAATCACCCACCCGGTTGGTAATGAACGCTTTAAATCCCGCTCTGGCTGCTGATTCTTTTTCATACCAGAATCCGATCAACAAATAGGAACACAATCCCACGCCTTCCCATCCCAGGTACAGCAACAGCAGATTATTTCCCATCACCAGGATGAGCATGGAGAAAATGAACAGGTTTAGAAAGGAAAAATAACGGGCGATTCCCGGATCGCCATGCATATAGCCGATAGAATAGAGGTGAATTAAAAAGCCAACGCCAGTGACGACCAGCATCATCACGATCGATAATTGGTCCACCTGTAGACCGAAAGTGGCTTCAAAATGGCCGGCTTTAATCCAGCTGAAATAATCACCATTGAACAGCTCACCCTGCCATACTCTGGTGAAGGCCACCAGGGACAGAATAAAGCTGGTGAAAACCGTCAGGTTAGCAATTACCCCCGCCCGTTCTTTGATCCAGCGGCCGAAGATTCCGTTCACGACTGCTCCCAGCAAGGGAATCACCGGAATTAACCAAACAAAACTACCCATGAACTATATTCTCCCGTATTAACCGCTTTATCTTCGGTAAATTGTGAAAGAGCCTACCATTTCAATAATTTTATTTCATCCACATGCACGGTTTCACGCACCCGATAGATCGCCACAATAATAGCCAGTCCTACTGCTACTTCCGCTGCGGCTACTACCATGACCATAAAAACGAAAATTTGTCCTTCCACATTGCCCAGTAAATTGGAAAAAGCAATAAAGGTTAAATTCACCGCATTCAGCATCAATTCAATGGACATGAAGATAATGATGGCATTCCGACGAACGACCACCCCGATCACCCCCAGCGAAAACAGAATGGCACTCAAAATCAAAAAGTAGGATATGGGAATTCCCTGCATGTTTCAAACCTTTATTCTTTGGATACTAATAATTTTTTCTTTGATAAAAATAGTGCACCAGCCATGGCCACAATCAAAAGCACAGAAGTGATTTCAAACGGCAATAAATACGTGCTGAATAAGGCGGTTCCGATACTCTCCACCGTACCGACATCGTTAGGTTTACTGACGGCCTGCTGATACTGATGAAATCCAATAAATCCCAGTTCAAGGCATTAAATAATTGCCATGGGTACCGCCAGGTAAATCATATATTTAAAAGCTCCCTTAGCCTGAGCCTCGGCTTTGAGATTCAAG
>CAYMXZ010000285.1:0-4389 GCA_964394475.1 uncultured Caldithrix sp.
GTTGATCCCACCGGAGCGGGGGACTCATTTGCGGGGGGATTTGTGGGGTATTTGGCTACCTGTTCCCGCCTCACCAATCTCAATTTTCGAAAGGCGGTGGTATACGGAAGCATTGTCGCATCTTTTGCGGTGGAATCTTTTAGTTTTAATCGTTTGCGGGAAATTAATCGCCGGCAGATTGAGAAACGCTATGAACAGTTTCGCAAAATTACCCGTTTTTGATTCAGCGATAGGCTAACTGTAAACCAGAACGGCAATCGACAAACTGGGTTTTTAGCAGGGAGCGGGAAAGGGAGATATCCAGAGAACAATCCAGAGGTCGCTTCGCCAATAATTTCACTTCCTGGGATTTTACCGGGATCAACAGATTTTCATCTAACTTGAAGATTTCACATAACAATTTCCCCAGATCCCAGCGGGACACTCGCTGTGGCCCTGCCAGATGAAGATAACCACAATAAGAATTCTCGGCCAATTCCCATAAAGCACTGACCAGATTATTCACCAGGATGGGGGTTCGATACTGGTCGATAAAAACATAAATTTGTTTTCCGGCATATAGATGCTGCAGCATAATTTCGGTGAAAGAAGGACGGCTGTTCAGCGCCAGTCCATAGAAAAGGCCGGGTCTGACAACTACCGCATTGGGATGATTTTCGATGATATACTTTTCTGCTGCAATTTTGGTCTGCGCATAAAAATTAACAGCATGGGGTTCGTCGGTCTCAGAGTAATTTCCTTTCTCCCCATCGAACACCACATCGGAAGAGATAAAAATGAAGCGGATTTTACGCCGAGCGGCAATATCTACCAGACGACAGGTGGCCTGATAGTTGATCTGATGGGCTAATTTCTGTTGAGCTTCGCACTCATCGATGGATGCCATTGCGGCGGTGTGAATAATAACATGTAATTTGATATTATTTAATTTTTCCCAGTTATTTTTTAGAAAATCCAGTTTTAGAAATTGGACGTTCTCTCCATATGCAGCGGGTGGAGAATTCCGATATTGAGCGATAAGATTAAAACTTTTAGTGGAGAACTTTAAAAGATTGCGACCAAGAAATCCCGAACTGCCTGTGATAAGAACCGTGGGTTTCACGCCGCCTTCACCAGCTTAGATTTAATTTAAACTGAATTTGTTCATTATGAATTTTAGCATTCGTGTAACTCACTGAAAGATAGGACTGCAATCTATGCTGCTTCTTTTCCTTACTGATCAGACGAATCACATCGGCCGCGCTGACAATCCGGTTGAGAATAAAGGCACCGACGATGAAGGTGGCTCGCCGTTCCCAATCGTGCTCCTGCACCCGCAGATTATTGTAATACCGCTGATGGTCTCTAGAATCCCATTGCCAGTAGTACATGTTCTCATCAGAATAGATGGCCTGAATATCCCGCTGGCGTAATTGCTGTTCGTTGAATTCAAAAATATTATCAGCAGAACCAATATCTATCCAGAATTGATCATCTTTATTCTGAGAAGTCGCTCCGGCATGGACTGCCGCATAAGATTGATAGTTCTTTTGCAGGATATCTGCATAGGCATTCGCGCCAAAAAATCCCATCCATAACATGGCCTCTGTTCCTAAAAAGAATTTGGCGCGATTTTTTGCTCCCATCCCCCACTGCCCGGCTCCCGGCAGAAGGAGGGAGAAAAGAATATGCCTGGTTTTCGAATGCTCCGAAGCCTCCGCTTCAATTTTATCGCTGGTTTGATCGTTCCATTTTCCTGACACATCAGGAGCAGCATTCACCAGAAATGCACCAGATAAGATGATGAAAATAAAAATAGTATATATCCGCATTCCACATTCCTTTACGACAAATAATTTAAATCCCAAACCAGCAAAATTCAATCATTGCCTTTTTTCATATAATATTATCGTCTTTTACCACTTCAAATTTATCCCCAGCATATTCACATATTCACTTTTATAACGAATATTCTGATAACTCATTTCCATCTTCACCTGGCGGCGATTATAATTGCGGGCTGTGAAACCTGCATCGATCGCAGAAATCACGTGGTTAATCAAGGCCACCATGGCACCATATTGCGCAATATCATACAGTCGATTGCTTTCTTCCCGCATATCCATATAAAAATTATTGTTTGGCGTGATATTATCCGGTCCACTGTACTGGCGATCGAAGCTGGCGTCGCTCCAGGCATTACCAAACTGCATGGGATATTTGCCGATCATCTCATAATATTGCTGAGTCCTGCTGGACGGCAAACGATGGCTGAATTTGTCCGCCTCGACTTCCCGCAAGGTTGAAACGATCTGAGAATAATTGCTCTGATAGTAATCTTCCGGAATCAAATACCATTTTCCCCCATTGGGAGCTGTCTGCTCGACATACGGAAATAATGAGGTCCCCGTATAATTGGGATCATTCGATGCGACCCAGTTGACATAAGACCAGTAGCGATATTCAGACCAATTCCCTTCCGCATATTGCTTGAATTCTCTATCTTTGTTATCACCTTTCTTATGGTAAGTGATATTGACAGTCCAGGCGCTCATTTCCACCGCAAAAAAGAAGGCTGCTTTGATATAAGATTTTGAATAGAATTCACCACTGCCCGGAAGAATAGCAGAGAATAAAACCGATTTGCTGACGGACCGTTGATTCGGGGAGGACTTTTCGGGCGGTTGATTCATTTGCTGTGTGGCCATTTCCTGTAACATTAAGCGTCGGGCCAGCAATTCTTCTTTACCCCAATTAAAGGGAAGCTCAGCATAAAGAGACCAGACAGCAAACAATACGATCATTATAATGCCGGTGTAAACCTTCATTTGAATCTCCTAAAGGTTTGATCTAAACGAATATCAAAATCAAATAAAATTCCAAAATAAAATTTCCATTGCCGGTCGTAGCGGGTATCCTGAAAATTGATGCGCTGGAAAGGATAGGATGCTTCAAAAAATATACGGGTGGGAAACATATACCAGGAGTACGATTCAAGACGCACCTGCACCCCGATATCCGATTTGAAATCATCCCATTCAACTTTTTGCGAATTCCAGGCATTTCCAAACTGGTAAAAAGATCCCAGATAGATTTTATCAAGATACCAATTGAACAATTGGAAATTGATTTCACGTGCTAATGGAAAGCGATAAGACAGGGTTCCGATAGCCATTTTTTGACCGCTGATACTGTAATAACTAAATCCCTTCAAACCCACGAATCCGCCGGCAAAGAAATGGAAAAAATCATCAACAGTCTCATCAATATATCCTCCCTGAAATCTCACCGCAAGGGAATGATAGCGGGTAAAAGGGACTGCCAGGTATTGTTCTACATCCAGGTAAAAACGATTAAAATAATATTTGCTGTAGATTTCCTTGATGTCGCCTCCCTGGGTGGAGAAATCATCCAGGAAACGGTTCCATTCTCGGGTATAGCGAAAAGCGAGCGTATAGCCTTTGCGGGGATTTACCTCGCGATCGAGATACGGAAAAATCTTCTCGCGCCGTAAACGCAGAGATAACACATGCCCACGCAGATAGGTATACCGAAATTCAGGAGAAAAATACAGTTGTTGACTGGCCAATTCGATAAAAGAATAAGGATCAATATTTGCTCGATATAAGCTGAAAATGTAAGAGATTTCCCAGTGAAAATAGTCTTTATATTTTCCTCGCAAGCCCAGGTCTGCTTCAATAAGATTAAAATTTACTTTAATCTTATCCTGTGAAGTATAAAAGCTGTCGGGATCAGTGAATTTATCCTCCACCCGGGCCGATTGATTGTAAAACTCCAGGAAAATGGTTGGTTTCAGCAGGTTGAATTCGCTCAAAATAAACAGATTATATTCGCGGTCCCAGTTGACATCAAATCCACCCATTAAAAACATTTTATTCAGAATTTCATTGGAGTAGAAATATAACCCGGGTTTAACGGTGCCATAATCAATGAACAGCCGGGGCATAATTCCCAGCGGACCAAAGCGTCGCTGGTAAGGTTTAGCCGGGAGTGGGTGATAAGTCGAATCCCGGTTGTTTAATACCGGAATTTTTGCTTCATAATTTTCATCATAAACCAGATGGTCGATAGGAATTTCATTCACATTCTGAATCCAGTGAATTTTATACCCCTGATTTTTATACAGGGCAAAGACCAGATCTCCCCGCTCATTCAGCGTTGGCATGAAGGCGCCACCCAGCACATTGGTATACACTTTTTTCTGGCCGTTTTCCAGATTATAAGAATAGATGTTAAAAATTCCGGTTTCGTCACTGGCATAGAAAATTTCATTGCGCTCCGGTCGGAATGAAGGATAACGTTCATCATACGGTGCATTTAAAATAAATTCGAATTCTCCTCCTGCAGCTGGTATTTTGGCAATATCCCGGCAGAAATCAGTAGACGTAT
>CAYMXZ010000286.1:0-4375 GCA_964394475.1 uncultured Caldithrix sp.
ATTACCGCATCAGGTTCGGCACCCCAGCTCTTGATAGGATGACTCAACATGAGGAGTCCCGTGCTAGCGGTTATTGATATTTTAAGAAAATCTCTTCGTTTCATATATCGATCCATAAATTTTTAATCAAAATAAGTCATACTTCCACTGCTGAGCAAACATTTTTATAACTAGTTAGAATATCTTTTTTGGAATTTATCGTGAAAAAGCTATTGACTTCTGATGAATATTCTGTAAATTTGGTAGTGTCGGGTAACAATGATTATGGGATACCTTCAACGGTATAAAATCAAAATAAAATTTAGCATAGGGAACAATTTGGTTGCGTCTGGGTTTGTTTTTGCTGATTTCGCTTGTGGTGTGATGGCTGATAATCATTAATCAACAGCACAATCATCTGAACACGGTTTTCGAACTTAAAGAAAGGTTTGTTGGCTAATAAAATAATGAATGAGAATTCTAAAAAACTGGTAGTGGTTGAATCTCCGGCAAAGGCAAAAACCATCAATAAGATTCTGGGAAAGGATTTTAAGGTGGCCGCCTCAGTCGGACATATCATCGATTTACCCAAAACCAAGTTTGGTGTGGATATTGAAAATGATTTTCAACCGGAATATGTGACCATCAAAGGAAAAAGTAAAATAATTAGTGAATTGAAAAAGGAAGCCTCACGAGCTTCGGAAGTGTTATTGGCTACCGACCCCGATCGAGAAGGTGAAGCCATTGCTTATCATATCAGTCGAGCACTGGCTGATGCCAATAAAAATATTCAACGCATTGAATTCAATGAAATTACTGATGAAGCAGTTTTGAATGCCATTAAGCATCCACGAAAAATTGATGAAGCCAGGGTAAATGCTCAACAAGCCCGACGAGTGATGGATCGCATTGTTGGTTATAAAGTCAGTCCGTTTTTGTGGGAAACTATTTACCGAGGATTAAGTGCAGGCAGAGTGCAATCGGTCGCCTTGCGCCTTATCGTTGAGCGTGAAGCTGAAATCCGCAATTTTGTACCTGAGGAGTATTGGCTCATAGAAGCCTTATTGCAGACGCCGCACAAGGAGAAGTTCTGGGCACGGCTGAATAAAATCGACGGAAAATCTTTAGATCCGGCAAAATTTCACATTGCCAATCAGACCGAAGCTGAATTTCATAAAGCAAAATTGATGAAAGCGGAATATATCGTCTCGAAAATTGAACGAAAGAATGTTTTCAAATCACCACCTTCTCCCTTCATCACCAGCACCTTGCAGCAGGAAGCTTCCCGCCGCTTTCGAATGACAACCTCACGGATAATGAGCATTGCTCAACAGCTGTATGAAGGGGTAAATATTGGCGCTAAAGGGAATGTGGGTCTCATCACTTACATGCGGACCGACTCCATCCGAATCAGTCAGGAAGCTTCCCTGAAAGCCCGGAATTATATTTCCTCCAGTTACGGCACGGATTATATACCGGCTAAAATTGCCGCCAAAGCCGTTCGCAAGGGAGCTCAGGATGCCCATGAAGCTATTAGACCAACCTATATCTCTTCTGAGTTTGAACCTAAAAAACTGAAAAAATATTTAAGCAGTGAACAATTTAAAATCTATGAACTGATCTGGAGAAGATTTATTGCCAGTCAAATGAAACCAGCTCAGGTAAACAAAACTATTATCACCATTGATGCGGATAATTATCAATTCTTGGCCGAAGGGGAAGTGATTACTTTTAGAGGGTATCTCATCGCCTATGAAGAAGACCCAACTGATGTTGAGGAGAATGTTGAAAAAGAAATTCATAAGGAAAAAATCCCTAAACAGATTGAGGAAAAAGAAAAATTGCATCTGTTGGAATTAGATGTTGAGCAAAAATTCACTCAACCTCCTCCCCGGTTTACGGAAAGTTCATTAGTTAAAATTTTAGATAAACTTGGAATCGGACGACCCAGTACCTATGCCCAGATTATTTCGACTTTATTTCTTCGCAAATATGTTACTCGCGTTCAGCGGGCTATTCAGCCCACTGAGTTGGGTGAAACGGTAAGTCGATTACTCGTGCAATACTTTCCGGATATTTTTAATGTCAAATTTACGGCTTTGATGGAGGCAAATCTGGATCAGATTGAAAACCGACAGGCCACTTATCACCAGACATTGGAAAATTTTTATCGCCCATTTAGTGAATCGCTTACCAAAGTGAAAGAACAGAAAAAAGAGATCAAAGAAGAATTGGTAGAGCAGACTACTCGCCAATGTGAATTATGTGGACGACCAATGATCATTCGCTGGGGACGCAATGGGAGATTTTATGCCTGTAGTGGATATCCAGAATGTAAAAATACTAAACCTCTGGAAGAACCGGTGCGAAAGGAAAGTGAAGAAGTGTGCGAAATCTGCGGTGCCCCTATGCATTTTCGCCGTGGGCGTTTCGGTGAATTCTTGGCCTGTTCAAATTATCCCACCTGTAAGAATACTCGACCGATAAGTACGAAAGTCCCCTGTCCGGAAAAAGACTGCAATGGCACTATCGTGCAACGTCAATCAAAAAAGGGGAAAATTTTTTATTCCTGCAGCAATTATCCCCGCTGTAAATTCGCGCTATGGGACAAGCCAGTCGCCATCGCATGTCCAGCTTGTTCGTATCCCCTGATGGTTGAGAAGAACAGTAAAAGCGGTGGATTTTATTTGCAGTGTCCTTCGTGTAAACATAAAAAAACTGAAGTTGATTAAGTGTCGTGCAGCACCATTTAGATAATTTCTTACATTATCTTAAAACTGAGCGATTTTACTCTGCGTTGACAATCAGGTCTTATCAAATTGATTTGAATCAATTTATGCTTTATCTGGAAGAAGGTAAAGTTGAGTTAAAAAGAGTCGATAAAGAACACATACAGCGATTTATTGAGGAATTATTCATTAGTGGTCTCAATAAAAAAAGTATTTCCCGCAAATTATCGAGTCTTCGATCTTTTTTTAAATATTTACAACGGATCAAAATTGTTGAGAAAAATCCAGTTTCCGGCGTTCAGTCGCCCAAATTGGATAAGCCCTTACCGGTAGTCATCAATGAAGAAGAAATCCGCAAAGTTATGCAGTTGCCACCCGAGAAGGATCTGGAGGGATATCGGGACCGAGCGATTCTGGAACTTTTTTACGGTTGTGGAATTCGATTAAGTGAATTGTTAAAACTGCAATGGAATCATATACACTGGGATGATCAATTTATTATTGTGGAGGGAAAAAGAGGCAAGGAGCGAATGTTACCTGTTGGACATTATGCTTTGAGTGCCCTAAAAAAATATAAAGAGCTGCAACAGAAAGTTTTAGGAAACCAACTCCAATCATCTTATGTTTTTATAAACAGAAAAGGTCAACCATTGTATCCGCTGGCGGTACAGAAAATGGTAAAAAAATATTTGCAGAAAGTCTCTGAGCAGGACCGACTCAGTCCCCATGTACTTAGACATACGTTTGCGACTAATCTTCTGGACCGAGGAGCTGATTTGCTGACGGTGAAAGAACTCTTAGGCCATTCCAGTTTATCGACTACTCAAATTTATACCCATGTAAGTATGGATCGGCTTAAATCTGTTTACCGGAAGGCACATCCTCGTTCGGGTCGAGAAGAGTAAACATAAATCAAAACCTAAAAGGAGGTTTTATGAATCTCAGTATCACTGCCCGTCATTTTAAACTCAAGGATGATTTGAAAAATTATGTGGAGGACAAAATCAAAAAGCTGGATCGTTTTTATGACAATATCCTGGATGTGGAAGTGGTTTTAGGATGGGAAAAGTTGAATCGCTATGCTGAATTGCGAATCCGGGTTTATAACAAGCAGATTGTGATTAAAGAAGTATCAGATGAAATCAGAAAGTCGTTTGATTTGGCTTTGGACCGGGCAGAGAGACAATTAAAAAAATACAAGGAAAAACTTCGACAGCCGGCTAAGCCGAAAAGTATTCCTGTCTGATCAGTTCTCAAAACTTACAAACACATTGCTCCCACAACCAAAAGTTGTGGGAGTTTTTTTTGATAGAGATTATAAGCCGCTGAAGGCAAAATTATCGAATAAAATATTTTTTAAGAATATTGACAAATTGTAATTGCATATGTCCACAAATCTATTAAATTTTTATATCATATCGAAAGGTCAACTATGTTAAAGAGAACATTAACTGTAGGAACCTTGTATTCCGATAACAAAAAAAGGTTAAAATTACAATTATTAAATTCGAAAGCTGGTTTAAGTCGGACCATCAGTACGCCTCAGCTGCATCGCCCGGGGCTGGCGCTTTCTGGTTTTCTGGATTTATTTACCTATGACCGGATTCAGATTATCGGTAACACCGAAATTCAAAATTTACAGAGTCTGAGTCCGGAAAAACGGAAAA
>CAYMXZ010000287.1:0-4347 GCA_964394475.1 uncultured Caldithrix sp.
GGGAAACATATCCAGACCTTTGACAATCATGTAATTAATGGGTGCCCACACTCCGCCCCGCCAGTAATGTCCACTTCCATCATAATCGGGGTGATCGGCGGAGAGACTGGGAAAAAGATGGGGTCGCTGGAACTCGGCTGGATTCTGCAGGTGTTCGGCCAGTTTCTGCGCCTGTGGAAAACTGGTCACCTCCGCCAGCATGGTCCAGAAAGCCGCTACGGTTTTCACCGTCATTTTCCGACCGCTCTGATCCATATCATAATAAAATCCATCTTGCTCATTCCATAACTGACTGTTGATTAAACGGGACAGTGTTTGATAGCGCTGCTGATAAACCCTGCTCAGGTTTTCATCTGGAAGTTCACGGGCAATGAACATCATATATTTGGCAAACACGGCCATCTGGGCCGAGAGATCGACCCAGGCTCCCCGCTCAATTCCCTGACGCGGAGAGTTGTCCATTCCACTACCTAAATGCGTATTATAAAAAAGACCGGCCGCTTTGCCCTGCCCGCGACAGTTTTTATCAATCCAGTTGAAATAGGCATGCAGAATGGGTAACACCGTCGCCAAACGAGATTTGTCTCCAGTCAATAAATAATATTTCCATTCCACCCAGGCAAATAGCGGTGGATTGATCATTGGATCATCAACCGATGGCAACGCAGCAGGCTGACCATCGCTCTCGCGATATACACGGCAGATCCACCCATCCTCCCGCTGACGTCGATAAAAATTATCCAGGGAGGCCATAGCCGGATAATGACTACCGCCATACATGGCAAACATCGCCATAAAACAGGTATCCCATTGATAGATGAGTTCATCAAATCCCTCATCCAGGTAGGAATCCTCAAAACCATTCTGGGCTGTTCCCTGACGAACCTTCTGATGTAACAGTTCCCAGGATTTCCAATACATATCCGTCAGGTAGTCTTGTTTTGCAAAAAACGGTCGGGGCAAATCACTTTTAAAAAATGCTGGAGCACCCGCCGGAATTTTCAACATCCCAACCTGTTCTTTTTTCTCGCAGGAAAGAATAAAGATGAAAAGGAATAACAATCCAGCATATCTGAGCATGGCCATTCCTTAAATTATAATTGAAATTACCATGAATATAAATGAAGAAATTCAAAAAGTAAATAACTATCCGTAAATTTATGAATTGAGCATTTGAACTCATTTCGCTCAGCCGCAATGAATTCGCAAAGTAGTTCAGAAAATTCAAAAATATTTCCCAGAGAAATTTTTACATCGCCCTTTTTAAAATAATTTGAAGCAAGATCAATTTTATAAAATAAAAACATTTTCAATCAATTGCCGAATAGCGGTGTCATTCCTCTTCCGATAACGAATTTATCCCAGCTTGCAAATGGTCGTTAGCGACATTAAATTTAGTTTTTGAAAAATTGTAAATTTAAGGAAGGATGGAATGCAGATCTCGGTTGAAACGCTTGGTTCATTTACGCGGAAACTTAAAATTGAAATACCCAAAGAGGATTTACTTCCTCTGCAGGATAAATTATTAAAACAGTATCAACGCCAGTCAAATATTCCCGGATTCCGGCCGGGGAAGGCGCCATTGAGCATCATCCGCCAACGCTTTAAGGACCAGCTACTACAAGACCTGGTTCAGGAAGTACTCCACAAATTTTATGGCAAAGCCCTGGACGAAGCGAAATTAAATCCCATCTCAGAAGGAAAAATCACCTCCTTCACATTCCAGGATATTGAGAGTGGTATGAAGATGGAAATCGAGCTGGAAGTGGAGCCAGAGATCAAACTGCGCAAGTTTAAGGGACTGAAAGTAGAAAAGGAAATCGTGCAGGTGACCGACCAAATGGTAAATGACGCCCTGGAAAGACTGCGCGAACAATATGCAACGGTCAAAGAAGTGGAGCAGGCTAAAGACGGAAATTACCTGTACTTCGATGTGCAGGAATTGGATAAAGGAGACGTTCCCATCATTGGTCATAAATATGAGAATTTGCAGGTGAAATTGGGATCAGGTGAATTCGATAAAGATATCGAAAAGCAATTAGAGGGAATTAAAAAAGGAGACAAGCGTATCGTCCGCAAAGAGATGCCTCCTACCACCCCCAAAGATAAACAGCCTCGTTTCAGTTCTTTGGAAATCGAAGCTAAAAAAATAGAAGAAAAAGAATTCCCGGAGCTAAATGACGATTTTGTAAAAAACCTGGATGATGATTCCCTGCAAACCCTGGAGCAACTTCGTGCTCGACTTCAGGAAAATATTCAGCAGGATCTTAACTATCGCACGGAAAATAATTTTCATCAGCGATTGATCGATGAACTGTTGAAAGAGAATCCTTTCGAGGTACCTCCCAGCATGGTTGAAAACTACCTGGATCACATGCTCAAAAATATTCGCCAGCAGTCCAAAGATAAAGAAATTGATGAGGAGGCTTTCCGAAAGGAATATCGTCCAGCTGCCATTCATAACCTGCGCTGGTATTTTCTGAAAAAGAAAATCATCGAGAGCGAGAATCTTTCCATCTCTGATGCGGAACTTTTTGATATCATCGATAAATCCAATCTGGACGAGAAGGATAAAAAACGAATTAAAAATGATCCCCACACTCTGGATCATTTACGGGAAGATATTCTTGAACGGCGGGTCATCGATTTATTGAAGTCCCATGCGGAAATTAGCGAAATTTTCCCATTGCAAAAAAAGTAAAGAGGCAAAAAAGAATAGAACAATCTCAACCAGTGGAATGTACATATATACAGTGTTAAATAAGAGGAGCAAGTTATGGCATTAATTCCCATGGTTATCGAACAAACCGGTCGTGGAGAACGGGCTTACGATATTTATTCCCGGCTGTTAAAAGAGAGAATTATTTTTCTGGGAACTCCCATAGATGATAATATAGCCAGTTTGGTGATCGCCCAGCTGTTGTTTCTGGAAGCCGAAGATCCTGACAAAGATATTTATCTCTATATCAACACTCCCGGAGGAATAGTTACTTCCGGTCTGGCGATTTATGACACCATGCAGTATATTCGGCCCAACATCGTTACCACCTGTATCGGGCAGGCGGCGAGTATGGGGGCTTTCCTGCTGGCAGCCGGTGCGCCGGGTAAGCGCTTTGCCCTGCCCAACTCTCGTATTATGATTCATCAACCGGCAGGCGGGGTGCAGGGTCAGGCGACCGATATTGATATTCATGCCCGTGAGATCTTAAAAATTCGGGAACGACTGAACCAGATCCTGGCTGAAAAAACCGGCCAGCCGCTGGAAAAAATCGAAAAGGATACCGACCGAAATTATTTTATGAGTGCGGAAGAAGCCAAGGAATACGGAATTATTGATGAAATTCTGGTGAAGAGAGCCGCTGACAAGAGTAAGAAAAATATTGATAATCTCTAATCGCAACTCAATAATACAGGACTGCCATCATGACTCAAAAAAATCAACGTCTGGACTTTGAAGCCCGTTGTTCTTTCTGCGGCAAACATGCCGATCAGGTTGGACAGCTGATCACCGGGATGAATTCCAGTATTTGCTCGGAGTGCATTCGCAGCGCCAATCAGATCCTGCGGCAAACCCAATATCAGCAATTTCAATCCAGTCGTTTCGAGCTCCCCAAACCACAGGAAATTAAAAATTTTCTGGATCAATATGTAATCGGACAGGACCTGTCCAAACGAGCGATCTCGGTAGCAGTATACAATCATTACAAGCGAATTATAATGGGGAATTGGAGCGAGGATGTGGAGATCGAGAAAAGCAATATCCTGTTAATTGGTCCAACCGGTGTGGGAAAAACGCTTCTGGCTCAAACTCTGGCCCGGCTGCTGCACGTTCCTTTTTCCATTTCCGATGCCACCACTCTGACCGAGGCAGGATACGTTGGAGAAGACGTGGAAAACATTCTGGTGCGCCTGTACCATGCTGCCAATTTTGATATCGAGGCAACCGAGCGAGGTATCGTGTATATCGATGAAATCGATAAAATTGCCCGCAAAAGCGGCAGTCCTTCTATTACCCGCGATGTATCGGGCGAAGGCGTTCAGCAGGCCTTGCTCAAAATTCTGGAAGGAACGGTCGCCGCTATTCCTCCCAAAGGGGGTCGCAAACATCCAGAAGCGCCGATGGTAAACATCAATACCCAAAATATTTTATTCATCTGCGGTGGCGCTTTTGATGGACTGGCCGATATCGTCCGCCGCCGGATTGGAAAAAAGATGATGGGTTTCGGTGCCGATATTACATCCAGTCGAGATTTAAGCGAATCGGATCTGTTTCAGATGGTAGAACCGGAGGACCTTTTAAAATATGGACTCATTCCGGAGCTCATCGGTCGCCTGCCGGTAGTGATT
>CAYMXZ010000288.1:0-4315 GCA_964394475.1 uncultured Caldithrix sp.
GATTAGATCTCTCTAAAACACCTGGTGAACTGGAATGATCATCAATATTCAAATAAGTTGTGTCACCATATAATACTCCATCTATTACTGCACCCCACAAATGTAATTCATATCCGGCGTCAAAACCACCCCCTTCAAATATTAATCCAATACCTTCAGCCAAACAACTGCAAGACCGCATTAATCCAGTCGTATCCGTTGTATCAAAGGCCAGATAATAATTATAGATTTTCGTCTCCCTCAATTGATTAAAAACATTACGTATTTCAACTTTGCTGCATCTGGCCATTTCATATTGTCCGGGTGAATAGGTGTGCATTACCCACTGATCTCCCTGTTGAGCATCCAATTTGTAAACCAAAAATTGAGGTAATCCGCCCCACTCCTGATGGTAAACATTATATGCGGTATCTATGATGAATTCATCAATAGGCCAGGCTTGTAGAATATTACCGCGAGACCATAAAACATTATTAATAAAAAAAACATGACATCTTCCATTACTATCAAGAGAGTCGGATGTGATGATTGCATGAAATTTGCTCAAAGGTAATCCCCAAAATTCCCATTCATCATATTCCCATAAATCACCAGCATGATGGGGAAAAAACGGATGCTGATTTTGACATTGTGAGTAATTTTTTAAACTTACAATGAGAAGAATAGCCAATATTAACTCCTTCATGATTTATCCTTTTTTATCAACCCGATATACAAGCTTAAAACGCCCGTTGACTGACGGGTCGCTTTGAAGCCCAAGATAAAAACTATTAGGTGCCCCTTAGATGTTTCTTAAATTCAGATAGCTTATGCTTGATTAATTTGACTGTTTTATAATCATACTTATCTAATGGCAGAAATACTAATCGACCGCTATTCAACTTTATTATAATTTCTAACATCTTTATTTCAATATTTTCAATCTCATTGGCACTTACATTCAATTCTTCATATATAGGGTTCAAAAGAGAATTATAAAAGATTGTTATTTCTTTCCCTCTGGTATATCTCGCCATTTCTTCATCGAATTTTGGCCATCTTGCCTCTATCCTATCATCTACAAATTTAATAAAACATGATTTATGAATCCGTGAACGCATTATTCCATAATAAATGAATATGACCGACATCAAAAATAAGGTGAGAATGTTGAATATTTCCTGCTGAATTTCTTCACCGCCATATGTCATAATCATTACTATGATTAGTACAAGAGATAGCAATCCCAAGAAAATGGCCAAAATTCTTTTTAACTTATTTCCCAGAGATTCCAGATTATTAAGTTCGATTATTGTAGTTTCCATATTTTAAAAAATTCTAATGTCTAAGCTTTAAGCGTCCGTCGGCTGATGGATTGCGTTGAAGCGGTGGTTAGAAATGGTTTTATTCTTCGATTATTTTAAATACTTGCTTTACTTTTTTAGGATGAAGAATTTTTCCAGCATGAAATAAAAGAATTTGCCGTTTTTAATCTTTTTGATAAATTCGATCACTCCCTTTTAATCTTAAATCTTTGAATCCAGCTTTTAAAAGTAATTCTTCCGCTTCTTGAGGGGTTAATCGTGGAAGTTTAGGCTACGTTTACCTCAACTGTTGTGGTATATAATTCCTGACTTAGATATTGTCCTCTTTCTTTTTCCGTTAAGGTTTCCAGATGGAGCTCAATGGCTTCTCTGATATTCTTCATCACCTCTTCAAAACCGTCACCCTGGGTTTGACAACCTTCCAATTCTGGACTATAAGCATAATAACCATTTTCATCTTTTTCTATGATGACACCAACTTTATATGACATATTTTTCATCTCGTTTTATCTAAAAATAATTACTTTAAACATAAAGCACAATGAATTGTTCAATTGTTTTTTCTCATCTATTTTAAACGCACAGCGCTTTAGCCGCCCGTCAGCTGATGGGTCGCGTTAAAGCGGGAGTTAGGGTTATTTTTCTAATACGAGATTTTACTTTACCAATGAATATTAAGTAAGATGGTTTTTGTATTAGTAAGTTTTCTTAGCGCATACAGCAGAGCGAATCAGCAGATGCTCTCTAATCCTTTTTCTAATAGACAAGTATCAACTGCACATGGTTTTTTGTGTAAACGGAATCCGCTTATTTTAATACTAAAGATGAAACGCAAAAACAAACACTGTCTCTATTGCTCTTTCTATTGTCATTTCTTCATATCCAAAATCAGTCCAAGGATTTATTTCATAATAATTGTACTGAACTTCGAAACCAATGCTAAAATATTTTATTATTTTGTTTTCGACACCAAAAGTCACTCCATAGGTGTTATCAGTTTTTGATGTTATAATATTAGGTGGTCTATTTGTAGAGGGATTTTTAATGTCAACAATTGCTATCCGGGGACCAAAATAAATGTCAGTACTTTTTAAATGTACTTGGTAGTATAAACCAGTACCGATATGCAAAACCGAGTATTTATAAGATTCATTATCTAGGTCAATTTCAGCATCCCAATAAGCAATTTCAGGAATGATTCTAATTTTATTCAAAATTGTAATCGGAATATAGACTTTTTGAATATTTATGGATCCTTGATTTCTTTCATATTGGATTTCCCTTGGATATTCAAGAGTAAAACCAAAACCTATGCCAAAATCTTTAGAATATATTTTTGTCATACTTATCAACAAGAACAATATTAATAGAATAAAACCAAGTCTTAGTTTCATCATAATTATTACCATTTAATTAATATTCATTTAAATAAACACTTAAATAAAGAACAGGAGTAATTGAATAGTGAGATATATCGACTTCTATTCCCATAATTTCATTTAGAACATACTTATTTATTTGAAATTCACTACCAAATGAAAAGTTATTAGACAAATGATATTCAAAACCTAAGGTCATACCATAATTATAATATGTATTTGTTGACGTTTCTTCTTCGGATGATAATGTGGATGTTACTTTCTCTAATCCATATCTTGGACCAAAATACATATTGATGACTTTATAACTGAAATAATAATAAACACCGATGCCATACTGCCACATTTTATAAGTATATGTGTCTTTGGAAGTACGGCTACGATAACCACACTCAGGTTCAATCTTCAAAAAGGTTTTATAAAGTAGTGGAATCAGTATTTTTGAAAAGCCAATATCTGTATATCGATGAACACCATCAATATAAATATCGCTACTCTTTTCTAATGTAGCTGAAATACCAAATTTAATTAAAGTATTGCTACTATCATGTTGACCATACAACAATGAACTTAAAAATATTATTGTGAAAAAGATGTAATGCTTCATGTTTTTAACTCGCCTTTATAAATTACTTTATCTTTGAAATTCTTAATCTTACCCTAACGTCAAACATAACCGGACTGAAGGCGTGTGGCTACTAACATCCCTAAACTTGTAAAACCTGATTTTACAGCCAATTTTTTCCAAAAAGCACCGAGCCTTTCAGTTCCGGTTAATGTTATGGTTAAGTGCTTTTTTAATTAGATAATTTATCGATAATCATTTGTAATAATATGAAGAAGATAATCATGGACAGAACAATCATGATCATTCTTGCAATGAATTTTGTCCTTCCTTTTTTAAGCGTCGGAAGGCGATCCGAATTAGGTTGTAATGAGAATAATACATTGGCGGATTCTAAATCATAGATCTTTTCGTTAAAGTCCTTTCTTAATTCTGTATTCCTGCTTAGCGAGTTTCTGACACCTAATTTAAAGCGGTACGATTTATTTGATTTGGTTACAAAAACGACGACTTCATCTTCATCGCTAGAGCCATAAGCTGGAAGTATCATTATTCTTTCCGGCCTTAATTCATCTTTGAAATCGTTATCCTCATTAATTGTTACATATCCTATTCCTTCAAATGAATGATCAATTCCTAATGGATGCTTTAAATAAAATACAAGTGCACAAACATAATCAAAGTCTATCTTTGATGGAAGTTTTAGAATGATAACATCAGGTTTTATTGAATAGGCAGTTATCTCAAAATTTTCTATGACATCATTGTATAGATTTATGAAGTCTTGAGATACTTTCCTCAAGAGATCGGTCTCTTGCGTTTTTATCAAAACATATGTTGCTTGATTAGTTTTCATATCCTTTTTTACCTAACGGCTTGTTTCTGCCGCCCCGTGAAGCTGCGCCGGCTGCAAGCGGTCGTTATATAGCTCTCTGCTCTCCATACTCATAATTCGTCAACCAAGTACGTCTGATAACCATCGACGCGCCATCTCTTCCCTGCTCTCAGAACCTTGAATCCTTCCTTTTCCAATAACGCTTTGTGTGACTCAGCTCCACCAGGGAATT
>CAYMXZ010000289.1:0-4284 GCA_964394475.1 uncultured Caldithrix sp.
AAATGCCTTCCTGTAATTCCACTTGCTCTTCCTGGCTATGGAGAAATTTCATACCCGAGAAATCATCTCGTATCATTTCCAGAGTGTATAAATGATCGGCATTGCGCGGTCCGCCCGACCTATAATTCAATTGGTCTATATGAAAACATTGCAAAATTATCAGACCATTTTGCTTCAGACTACTGATCATTGAGCGGTGGACATTTTGTCGCCACTGCGGTGAAAAATGTAGAAAGATGATGACCAGTGCATCAAAAAATTCCGTCGGCCATTTCCATCGTGTTAAATCGATACAAATAAAATTCATCCTGAAGCCAAGTGTCTCTGCCTGTCGTTTGGCTTTTTTCAAACCCACCGAGGAGTAATCAACGGCCCATACTTCCATTCCATTTTTTGCTAACCATAATGCATTGCGGCCTTCTCCTTCTCCGGCAGAAAGCACTCGTTGACCCGCTGCCAAATATCTGGAGGAGGCTTCTACTAAGAAAGCATTTGGTTGCTCTCCATAGGCTAAATCGTATTGTTGGTAGCGATCGTTCCAGAACTGCTGCGACATATCAAAATCGACCTTCTTCTAAAAATATTTCTCCAACTGTACCAGAATTCTCTCTGCCCGCCGGTAAAATTCTTTGAGGTCAGTTTCCGAACTCTGGGCTGGGGCAAATCGCCTATAATCAGCTTCATCCAGGCACTTCATAAATTCATCGTACAGATTTTTTTCAACTCCCTGTTTTTCTAATAATTCAGCGATCTCCTGTCGCAATAAACCGGCCGCCGGACGATTGGTTTTATCCGCCACATACCCGATTAAACCATTGGCTATCGCTCCATAAAATTGAGCCGATTGATTCTGCTTCCAGTAATTTCTGGCTTCAGCCAATCTCTTTCTCGCCATTTTTTCAGCTTTGCGACTACGGGCATATTGAATATTCGTGGACATTTTATCCAGATGCTGGCGATATATAAAAGCTGCTGCCAATAACAACACAGGAAATATCAACGAAAAAATAAACCATCCGCTGCGGAAGGGTAAATAACCCAGGGGATAAAGATGTGGTAAATCCTCTTTGATAAATCGAATATCTTTCCCTAAAAGCTGTATCTCTTCTTTTGAAAAGATGGCTCCACTTCCCAGAGTACCCGCGATCTCCTTTCCCTTGCTCACTGACAAAGAATATTCCGGGGTTCGCAATGTTTTATAGGTTTTACTCATGGGATGAAAATAGGCCAACTCCATGCTTTTTATTTTTTGATCTCCCGCTACCCGTGGGATTATCACATATTCAAATTCTTTGCTGCTGGTGATGAGTGATCCGGTTTTATTTAATGATTCACTAATTTTGGGACTAAATACCTCAAAATTAGGGGGAAAATCTATTGGTAAAGAGTTAAGAATTTTTAATAAACCCGTTCCAGCCAATTTAATTTTTAAAGAAACAGCTTCATTGGCTTCTACCGTTGACTTATCCAATGAGGACTGGATGGTAAAATCACCAACCAATCCGGTAAAAGAAGCCGGTTTTCCACTGAGAGGCAGAGGCAGAACAGTTAATTCTACTGAACCAGAACTGATTTTATTCTTAACGACTTGCGCGAAAGGATCATTAAAAAAATCATCAAACAAGCTGAAAGGGTCACGGGAACGCTGGCGAGGAACGGCGATCTCCACTAATAATTCCAGTGGGGAAATAGTAAGGGTTCCTTCTTTGGAGGGAAAAATGGCAACCTTTTTTATCTCTGCCACATTATAACGGACTCCATTGACAGTTTCATTATAGATGGCTGGCCGGCGGGGTTCGGGGTATTCTTCAACCCAACAACCCACCGCTTCGGGTAATTTGATGACCTCATTTCCAGTGATATTGGCGCGAAAATAAATTTTATACTGCAGAGTGACTTCTTCATTCACATAGACTGATCGCTTGGAGGGAATTACCTTTAAAAATGCCAGTTGCGAGAGATCCGCACCTTTTGTTGATCCCGGTTGAGATGGTTTTGTGGAAGGAGGTGGTGTTTGCGGCTTGGGTGAAGGTTGTATGACAGTGATTTCAATGGGACTCGTTTGATAGGTTTGCCCTTTGAATGAGGCGGTGGCAGGCGCAATCTTGTAACTACCAATATTTCGAGGCATTAAAACTACCGAGTAGGTACGGCTGGACGAAACCTGAAAATTAATTATCTGAAAGGAAGAGGAAGAACTGGGACCACCAACTACCATAAAATCTGAAAAATCGGGCAATTTAATATCTGGTAGATTCTGAACTTTTCCCGAAATTTCAACTTCATAGATAAATTGTTCATCCAGTGCTACAGGATTTTTATCAACTCTGGCACGAATCTCAATTTCCTGTGCATACAATCCGCACAGGCTATAGAAAATTAACAGGTAAAAAAATGACCAATGAAATCGCCTCATTTTTACCAATCCTTCTCCACTTGCATTTTTCCACCTGGTACTCGTTGCCGGCGCAATTTTTGATTTTCCTGCTCTTCACTTTTTAAGGCTTGTAAAATTCTCTCGGCTTCTTCCTTCGATAAATCTTTTTTCTGCTCGGCCTGCTGAACCGCTTGCTCCTGTTCGCTTTGCTGTTCAGATTCATTTTTTTTCTGATCACCCGCCTGGGCCTGTTGCTGCTGTTGTTGTTGATTTTGCTGTTGCTCAGAATTCTGCTGATTTTGCTCCTGTGAATTTTGCGATTGACTCCCCTGCTGTGGTTGAGGTTGATTCTGCATCGGTTGTTTCTGCGCCAATTCCTTCAATTTCGCCCGCACGAATTCTAAATTATGCTTGGCATCCTGATCAGCAGGATCCAGATCGAGTGCCTTAATATAAGACTGAATCGCTTCCTGATATTTATTTAATTGATAATAGGTGTTCCCCAAATTGTAATAGGTTTTCTGTTTTAATTTTGGATCCTGGGAAGAAAGCGCTTTTTCGTATGATTTGAGTGCTTCTTCATAATTTTTCTTTTTATAATAGGCCTCCCCCACATTGAAATGCCCCACCGGATGCTCCGGTTCATCCAACAGGGCATCCTGAAAATTTTGCAACGATTCATCCCACTGGGATTTTTCAAATGCTTTAATTCCTTTTTTAATTTTCCCCCGGCTTAAATCGCACCATCCATTATTTCCGAGAAATAAAACGATGAATATCACAACTAAACTGATGTCAAATAGACTTATTTTTTTCATACCCCAATACTGCTTTTTTCAATTCTTTTTATTTTTCGCCGCTCACTTAATAAAGTTTCGATGACCAGAATAATCAGAGTAATTATCAGAAAAATCTGAAAGCGATCCTCGAACTGCGTGAATTGGCGAGAAGATAATTCTTTTTTTTCCATCTCGGAAATCTCATTATAAATTTTTCCCAGTTCTGATTCACCTCTGCTGGAAATATAATACTTTCCACCGGTTTCAAACGCAATTTTTTCCAGAGTTAATACGTCCAATTTGCTGGTAATGACTTGTCCCGAACGATCCTTTTTATAACCAATTTTATTTCCATAGGCATCATATTCTGGAATGGGTGCTCCTTCGGGCGATCCAATTCCGATGGTGTAAATAATGATTCCGTCTTTGGTGGCTTCTTTTGCCGCTTCTACCGGCTTCCCTTCATGGTCTTCCCCATCCGTGATTAAAATAAGCACTTTATATTTCATCTCCTGGCTGACGAATGATTTTCGGGCCAGTTGAATGGCAGAAGCGATGGCCGTTCCGGGTTGCGGAATAATCTGAGTATCAATATCATCCAAAAATAGTTTGGCGGCATTATAATCCAGCGTCAGCGGGCATTGCACAAAAGCGATTCCCGCAAAACAGATCAAACCAATCCGATCGCCTTCTAATTGATCGATGAAAGTGGCAATCTCGTGTTTGGCTTTTTCCAATCGATTAGGGGCCACATCTTCGGCCAGCATACTTTTGGATACATCCAGCGCAATGATGATATCCACGCCACTCCGTTTAACATCCTCCAGCCTGGTCCCGATTTGAGGATCCGCCAGAGCAAAAACCAGAACAATAAAAGCCAGTACAATCAGGATAGTTTTCCAGATTTGCTTTCGGCGACTCACACTTTGCACTAACTGATTGACCAATTCCTCATCCCCAATATTTTTCAACAGTTTTTTTCTGCGCTGGAAACTCCAGATAAAAAATCCAATGAGTACCGGCACCAACCAGTAGAGTTGAAAAAACTGGGGATAAGCAAATCTTAACACGAACCGAATTCCTCGTTTTATTTTTTCACGACGTCTATCACGGCAACTTTCGTAAAAC
>CAYMXZ010000290.1:0-4270 GCA_964394475.1 uncultured Caldithrix sp.
TAGAGGGAGGGAAAAGGGTTCCATATACATCAAATACAGCCCAGCGGCTCATTGGTCAATTTTCCGATTTAAGAGAACGTGGAAAATATTTATCCAGCAAATAGGAACGTCCGTCGATTAGCACTGGAATACCGCGGATCAGATTAAAGGCCACCATGATCCACACTACCACATGGGTGATAAGTGTCAGGAGGGTAAGAACAGGGGAAGTGAGCCAACGTAGAGATGGTGTAGATTCGGCGCGAAAAACCAGCAGACCGCCCAGCAGAATAAAAGCAATCACTTTTGACGTGCCATATATTGCCCGGCTAAATCGGGAAGCGGTTAAGAAACGGGTCACACGTGATTTCATCATGGTGTGGCTGCCAAATGGAGTTTTTCCTTCTTTGGTGAAAGCGACACTGCGCAGGGTATCTACTAAAAAACTTCGGGTAATAAATATGACGGGTACCCAGAATGTTAGTATCCCCATCGCGGAATAGAAGATCAGATAGATGTGCTCCACGATACGGTCTCCAGTAATATCAAACAAAGCGCCAAAATCGCTGGCTACTCCTAATTTCCGGGCTACATATCCGTCCAGCGAGTCAAGGTAAATGACCAGGGCGGTTAAAACAACTGCTAATAACCGCGGATAAAATCCCATTTGAAAAAGAATGATGACGACAAATACCAGGATGATTCTTCCCAGCGTGATAATGTTGGCGGCCATCACAGCTCCTTATGCCATTTTTTATAAAATGTAATGAGAAAAAATAGAAAATTGCAACTGAAGGTTTGTAAAGAAAAATAATGCACCCGGATTTAAAATGATTAAATTTTCCAATCAGCGATGGATAAAAAGAATTGAGAATGAAGGACGCTTCCATATTAAAATATGAAATCAATCCCCGCCTCTATGACCATTTTCCTCTGGATTGGGAGAAGATTTTTCAACGCAAAGCCCCTTTAGCCGTGGAAGTGGGCTGTGGGAACGGAGAATTTCTGGTAAACTGGGCACAGTCTCAACCGGATTGGAATTTTTTAGGTATCGAACTTTCCCTTGCTTCAGCTGAACGCATTCAATCCCGTATTTTCTCTCATCATTTACAACACGTCAGAGTGTTGCGCGATGATGCCCGCTTTGCGCTACCCGAACTTTTTCCCGACCTCAGCATCACCCGGCTGGTGATGAACTTTCCCGATCCATGGCCCAAAAAGAAGCATCAGGAGCGCCGTTTATTAAATTCTTCTTTTGTTGCTACCCTGGGGGCGGTTTTGGAAATTGGCGGCAGCTTTGAATTATTTACCGATCAGCAATGGTATGCGGCGGAAGCGCAGGAGTATTTCACAGCCAATGCTTTATTCAGGTGTGGAGAGATAGATGGCAACTTTGAGCGGGAAGTATCCACCAAATACGAGCGAAAGTGGCGGGAACAGTACCGCCAAATTTTTCACCTGAAAGCGATTAAAGAATATCATAAATCTATAAATAGATTATTGGAGAATACAGATATGCCCCATGTATATATTCAGCGCCACCTTATTCCTGCAGAAATTGAAAATTTAAAAGGAATAGAGCGAATCAACGCCGAGCGGGTATTTGCCATTAAAGAGGTGTTCAGTACTTCAGATAAGCAGGCTTTTCTGCTGCGAACTGTCACTTCGGATCGGAATTATGTCCAGAATTTCTTTTTATTGGTTGCCCGGCATGGGCAGGGTTTTATTGTGAAAATTGATAGCGGTTTCCAACCCTATCGAACTCCAGCCGTAAAAATGGCAGTCGAAGAAATCAGTAAAATCTTACAACCCACATCCTGAATGGTACACATCCATTTACTAAAATAGGGAAATATCCCGAGAAATTTTTCCCAGAAAATGATTTCTTTGACCCTCAGAGTGAGTAAATTTCATTAATTATCAATGCTTTACAAATTATTTTTCGATTGACTTTTTTAGGCCTTTCCAGTATATTCACAGCTTGCAAATTTAAAGAAAGTGCCAGTGGTTTGAGATCCAGTTATCAACGGAGGATTGTTATCTAATGCGCAGAAATTTATTAGTAAAAGCAGCCATTATATTTGTTGTGACTATCTTGTTTCTTTATCTTCTGTATCCCACCATCAAATTCAATTATTTGATGAGTCCGACAGCCAAGGAAGATCTAAGAATTGAAAATCCCAAAGCATATGAAAAATTGCTGAGTAACTCCATCAAGTTAGGATTGGATTTGCAGGGAGGAATGCACGTGGTGATGGAAGTGGATGTGGAGGAATTGGCGAAAGTGTTAGCGCGAAACAAGGATGACAGATTTGAAGAAGCCTGGAAAGAAGCGCGTGCCATTGCCAGTCGGGAAGAGCGCGATTTTCTCACGGTGTTCACTCAGGAGTTAGAAAAGCGTGGAAGTGATCTGGCGCGTTATTATGGAACAAAGTCTTTACGGGATCGGGATGATATTCTGAAGTATCTGCGGAATCAGTCAGATGAAGCAGTAAATCGCTCGCTGGAAATTTTGCGAAATCGAGTTGATCAGTTCGGTGTATCCGAGCCAACCATTCAGAAACAGGGCGAGAGACGTATAATTATTGAATTAGCCGGTATTACTGATCCCCAACGAGTTCGTGGTATTTTGGGACAAACCGCTTTGCTGGAATTTCGCTTATTAAAGGACCAGCAATTTACTCAGAATGTAGCCGCCAAAATTAACGAATATATCAAAGGGAAGATAGTTCCTGAGGATACCTTAAAAGAAGAAGCACCCAAAGATACCTCAATCATTCGTCCAGAAGAATTATTCGGAGAGTCCAAGCCTGCTGCCGACACTGCAGCAGAAGATTCCACAGCACTGGCTCGTGAAAAAATTTATCGGGAAAATTTATTTTTCGCCTATCCTGGTGATCCACAGCGTTTGCTGGTTCCCAAGGATAACGAAGCCCGCCTGCGCCTGCTCTTACAACAGCCCGATATTCAAAATATTATCCAGAAAGAGGCTGGTGAAGCGGAATTCCTGTGGGGCAAGCTTGATCCCAGTGGAGAATTTTATGGTATTTTTTTGGTGGAGAAACAACCAGAATTAACCGGAGAAACTATTACCGACGCTTTTCCCCAACCGAGTAGTGGGTATGAGGCTGGATCTTTCGGAAAATTTGAAGTCTCTTTGACCTTTAATGATGAGGGGGCGAAAATCTTTTCACGGGTAACAGGTGCCAATCTGAATAAAAGGCTGGCCATCGTACTCGATCGGAAGGTTCATTCCGCACCGGTCATTCAAGCCAAAATTCGTGAAGGACGAGCGCGAATCACCGGTCTGGATACCATGGAAGAAGCTAAAGACCTGGCCGTTGTTCTAAAAGCGGGTGCGCTTCCCGCTCCAGTAAAGTTGATGGAAGAACGAACAGTTGGACCTTCGCTGGGTAGAGATTCGATCAGAAAGGGGACGCTATCTGCCCTGCTTGGATTTTTTGCGGTAACTATATTTATGATCATTTATTATAAGTTTTCCGGTTTTGTGGCCGATTTTGCCCTCATTTTTAATATCATCATTCTATTGGGAGTCATGTCCTATTTCCATGCCACTCTCACTTTACCGGGTATTGCCGGAATTATTCTCACTATTGGTATGGCCGTGGATGCCAACGTATTAGTCTTTGAACGAATCAGGGAAGAATTGGAAAAAGGAAAAACGATCTGGTCGGCCATTGACACCGGGTATAAAAGAGCACTGGTCACCATCCTGGATGCGAATATCACAACTCTGATGGCTGTAATTGTTTTATATAACTTTGGTTCCGGCCCAATCCGAGGCTTTGCGTTAACCTTGATGATTGGTATCGTGGCCAGTATCTTCACCGCCGTGTTTGTTACTCGTACAATCTTTGAATTTCTGTTAGAACGTAAAATTATTAAGAAATTGAGTATTTGATGTCCGTGCTACTTAAAATAAGGAGCTGATCCAGTCATGCGTTTTTTTCATCATACGAATTATAATTTTATGGGAATTCGAAAAATAGCTGCTACTATTTCACTTACTTTAATATTCATATCAATCGTTTCTTTGATTATCCATGGAGGACCCAAATACAGTGTAGATTTTCGAGGGGGTACTTTCATGGAGATCCGATTCGAAGATCAAAACGAGCCCGAGAAACCGTTGACAATTGAGATCGGAAAGGTGCGCAAGGTCTTCAGTGAATATGGACTGGGAAATGCCGAAATTAAACATTATGGTTCTATGCAGGAAATTTCGGCCAGGGTGGATCTGACCGAAAATACCGATCAGGTATTTCATGAG
>CAYMXZ010000291.1:0-4259 GCA_964394475.1 uncultured Caldithrix sp.
ATTTTTGTTTTAAATTTAACATAAACCAGGGTGCAAAAATATTCTCTGAACCGGTCGAGTCGATAAAATTTATCATCGTGGATAAGAAAATGGAGCTTTTGAATACTTAATAGACCCAAGGTTAAAAGAGTTGCTTTCTTTGTGGGGATACGGTGATCGAATCGATATGAATAAGAATAATCTGGTTTTTCTTGCGTGGTATAATATATTTATAGATAAAATCTATCCTCTAATTTGTTTAAATTCAGGTAAAGGTATGGGGATATGGTAGATAAAAATATTGTTATTCAAGCCTTACAGGATTATGCGGTTTTGATGGAGATTAAAGGAGAGAATCCTTTTAAAATTCGCGCATACGAAAATGCAGGTAGAATTTTATCGGGAATATCAGAAGATATTGAAATGTTAATTGAACAGGATCGCTTGACCAACATAAAAGGAATCGGTAAGGGAATCGCTGATTTCATAAAAGAGTTAATCACTACAGGACAATCCAATGATTTGAATACGCTAAAGAAGGAAATCCCATCTGGGGTGTTTGACATGTTGCGAATTCCGGGTATGGGTCCAAAAAAAGTAAAAACAATTTTGGAAAAGCTTCATATCTCAACAATTGGAGAACTCGAATATGCTTGCCAGGAGAATCGCTTGCTCGATTTAGAGGGCTTTGGAGAGAAAACGCAGGCGAAGATTTTACAAGGTATTGAGCTTCTTAAAAAATATTCAGAGCATCATTTGCTTTCCCGACTGTTAACAGAAGCGGAAGAAATACAAATGCCTCTAAGCAAAGTTGAAGGTATAAAGAAAATTGCAGTGGTGGGTAGCCTACGCCGACGAAGAGAAATCATCAAGAACATCAATATTATAGTTATTACTGAAAAAGATCTCACCCGGATTAGTAAAAAAATATCTGATGTGTTGCCGATTGAATCCTACACTTTAGAAGGGAACACACTAACAGTCAGTCTCCAGAGTGGAACTCAAATGATTCTTTATCTAATTCCAGAAAACCATTTTTCGTATGCTTTACTTTATTATACAGGTTCTCGCGAGTTTAACGCCGCTCTACAAGGGCTAGCTCGAAAACACGATTATCAATTAACGGAAAACGGATTATTTAGAAATGGAAAAAAAGAAGATTGCAAAACCGAGCAGGAAATATTTGAAAAATTAGGGCTACATTTCATCCCGGCTGAACTTCGTGAAAATAGAGGAGAGATTCTCTATGCCCAGCAAAACCCCATACCACAATTGGTAGAAGAATCGGATCTGAAAGGGGTGATCCATGTCCATTCAAATTATAGCGATGGAGTACACTCTATCCGTGAATTAGCAATCGCCTGTCAGAAGATGGGATTCTCATATCTGGTGATATGTGATCACTCGAAGTCTGCTGCTTACGCCCAGGGATTAAATGAAAGCAGAATAAACGAACAGGTTGCCGAAATCGACCAGTTAAACAAGGAGTTCAAAAATTTTAGAATTTTAAAAAGTATTGAATGTGATATATTATCCGATGGGAATTTGGATTATGATCATTCTATTTTATCCAGGTTCGATCTTGTGATCGCCAGTATTCACTCCAGATTCAACATGAGTAAAGCAGAAGCCACCGATCGTTTATTGCGAGCCATGGAGAATCCATTCACCACTATTATAGGTCATCCTACCGGTCGGCTTTTATTAGCCCGTGAAGGGTATCCTGTTGATGTTGAAGCTCTTCTAAATGCTGCGGCGGAACAGCAAGTAGCCATTGAACTCAATGCCAATCCCCATCGTTTGGATTTAGATTGGCGATATTTACCACAGGCCAAAAAAAAGGGGGTAAAAATCAGTATAAATCCCGATGCCCATCGAATTGAAGGAATTTCCGATCTTCGCTATGGTGTCAGCATGGCACGTAAAGGATGGCTCACTTCGGGAGATGTATTAAATTGTATGAGCTGGCAGGAACTTTTACATTTCGCTCAGCGGAAAAGGTCACGTTCTGCCTACTGATTCAGATTAAAATTTTTTTTGACGATATTGGCCACGTAATTCCCAATACTGATACATGCCGTTGCTGCCGGAGATGGTGCATTTAAAACGTGGACCATATTTTCGACTTCAATGATCCGAAAGTCATCGACCAAGAAACCATTCGGTTCCAGCGCCTGGGCACGCACCCCTGCCCCACCCTGAATCAAGTCTTTTTTCTCTATTTCAGGTATTAGCTTTTGCAGAGCGCTGACAAAGGCTGATTTTGAAAATGATCGATAGATTTCACCAAATCCTGTTTTCCAATATTTTTTAGCCAGAATCCAGAAACCAGGATAAAAAAAGGTATCGGCCATATCTCTTATAGAAATGCTTGTTTTTTTATACCCCTCTCGTTTTAAGGCCAAGACAGCATTTGGACCTGCTTCAACTCCACCATGAATCATTCGCGTAAAATGAACTCCTAAAAATGGGAATTCAGGATTCGGAACCGGATAAATCAGATTTTTCACAAAATGATATTTTTCCGGGACTAATTTATAATATTCTCCCCGAAAGGGGACAATCTTCAAACCGGGATTGATCCCACACATTTTGGCGACTCGGTCGGACTGTAATCCGGCACAGTTGATCAGATTTTTGGTATGAATTTCACCACGAGCGGTTTCTAAAATTATTTCTGATCCTGTTTTTTTAATTTGAGTAACTTTGCTTCCGGTCAAAATCTGTCCACCGTTACTTTCCACTAACTCAGCAAATTTTTCGGTAACCGCTTTATAATCCACAATACCAGTCTCTTTGATGTATAAACCCATTATTCCACTCACATGGGGTTCGTATTCCTTCAATTCTTCGGCCTTTAACCGTTTCATTCCTTTTAGACCATTTGCAATACCTTTCCTCTCAAGTTCTTCCAGTAAGGGTATCTCTTCTGGGGTGGTCGCAACAACTAATTTTCCACACTGCTCAACCGGCAAGCCGTATTCATGACAAAATTGATATAAGGCTTCTCGGCCCTCTACACAGTTTTTTGCTTTTAAAGAACCTGGCTTATAATATAATCCCGAATGAATTACCCCACTATTGTTACCCGTTTGATGTAAGGCTAAGCTGTTTTCTGCTTCAAGCAAGATCAGTTTGGTTTTCTTTAAAGTGGAAAGAGCCCGGGCTGTGGCACATCCTACTATACCACCGCCAATGATGGCAATATCATAAAGCTGTGAATCCATAGAACATCTCCCAATTTTTTAAGCAATTATTCCATTTCCACTTGATAAATCTCAAATAATTTAAATGAAAAAGAATATGAAATTTGTGAAAATATACCCGAATTTATTTAAAATAACATTTAAAGATAAATTTATTTTGAAACAAAACAAATATATATTTTTTCGACTTTTTGGTGCCATTGCTGTTTGGGAATTGAATATATCTTATTAATTATCTTTTCAGGGTATCAGAACCATCATGTGCAATTAAGCGTGCACTTCGGTTTCGGGTGAAATAATTAAAAGCCCATTGAACAAATACCAACAATCGATTTTCAAATTCAACTAAATACATTAGGTGAATAAAAAGCCACAGTAACCAGGCAATATATCCTGAGAATTGGAACTTCCCCAACTTGGCTACTGCGGCGGTTCTTCCGATCACTGCCAGATTTCCTTTGTCCCAGTATGTGAAAGGTTTAATTTTCTGATTATTTAAAGTCTTTAAAATTGTTTTGGCAACATATTTACCCTGTTGCATTGCGACGGGAGCTACGGCTGGTAAAGGTTTTCCAGATGGATCTTTAAAATGGGCTAAATCCCCAATGACATAGAAATCCAGATGGCCAGGTAGCTGGCAATATTCATTGACCAAAAGTCGACCCTGTTTATCGATTTCTGAACCGGTTTGATTGACAATCAGTTCACCTAAGGATGACGCTCTAACTCCAGCAGCCCAAATTACATTAGAGGTACGTATGCTTTGAAATTCGATTCCTCTTCGAATGACTACTTCAAATTCTTTTATTTCCGCCACCTGGGCGTTAGTAAGAACATTGATCTGAAACTTCTTTAAACTATTTTGTGCTTTTTGGGATAAGCGTGGTGGAAAGGAAGGTAAGATTCGTTCTCCTGCTTCTACTAAATAGATGGTTGATTCAAGAGTTGAGATATGACGAAAGTCATTTCTGAGAGTGTGTAAAACCATTTCGCCCATCGCACCGGCCATTTCGATCCCGGTTGGTCCTCCTCCTACAATAACAAAAGTCATTAATTCCTTGCGTTTTTCTGGAT
>CAYMXZ010000292.1:0-4240 GCA_964394475.1 uncultured Caldithrix sp.
CTCCAAAGGTTGCCAATCACCAAACGTTTCAATATGTACTTCCAGCTGGGGATCAGTCTGATAGCTCTCATAGGTATTATAGTACCAGCCCATATATTCCGAATCTCCTCCTCCCTGGGTAGTGATCAGAAACCGGTTACTGAGATGACCGATATTTAAAATCCGATCTCGAGCCAGCGCTTTATCACCTCCCTGGGGGTCCATGGGGATCCACCCATAATTCGGTAAATAGACTTCCGGCCAGCGATGGAAAACGTCATCAATGCTGGCATCATCTCCTCGAACGACGATTGCACCCACATACCGAGCGGGGACGCCGGCTGCCCGGCATAAAGCAATAAAACTGAATGTATATTCAGAACACGATCCTGTACCGCGTTTAAGAACAAAGGGAGCCACATTCCATCCACCTGCCAGATGATATTCTAAACTATTGCGCACATAATCAAAAATTTTTCTGGCTACCCAGTACGGATTTTTTTCCGTCCCGGCGATTTTAGCACTCAGGTCCTTAATAAAAGGATCATCCAACAAATACTTGCTTCCATCCGCTGTATACATTTTTTTGATTTCCTTTGGAATATCTTGCAGAGTCCCGCATTGATCAGGAAAGATATAATAGGTAATCTCTGAGATTTCAGCTTCTACTTCCATCAGAGTCTGAACGGGTCTGGCCGACTCGAGGTTTTGGTAATTGAACTTCATAAAATCCTGATTCCAGCGATCACTCACTTTTTGGAAATTCGGTGGAGAAAATTGTACTGATACTATCTTTTGCTGCGGCATCTGCTGCGGCACAGCGATTATCACATCCAGATTCTTTAATAATCCTTTTCCGCTGGTTTTGACTTCATGGGTAAGAGTGATTTTAGCCTTACGGGTATTTTCCAACCGAAATGATTCTTGATCCTGGCGTACCAGCTGATAGATTTGATCAGTCTGATAATCGATATTCCAGACAAACTGCCCGTCCCAGGCCAGTCCTCTGGCATAAGGGCCAGGAGATTTTACCAGAATAATCACTTCGCCAGTTTCAGGTTCCAGCATATAAATTTCATCCATCATTCGATCCGCGCACCATAAAAATTGTCCATCAAATGTCAATCCCCCTGCTCCACGTGCCGGTCCCTGAAACTCATGCAACGCTGTGCCATCACTCATATCAATTTTCATTATTTTATTTTCTTTGGAATCTGATACCCACAAATTTTTCCCATCCCAGGTCAGCCCTTCCGGATTTTCACAAGGGGCATCCAGGCTCATGAGAATAATCCCATCTTCCGGTCGGATTTTAAAAATTTTTTTCAACTTTAAATCAACATTCCACAAAAAATTACCATCCCAGGCCAAATCCATCGGCCAGAAACCTGGAGCAGCAATTTCCCGTATCACAAGGCCGGTGTGAGGATTCATACAATACAACTTGTCCATTTTATGATCTGCCACCCACAAATTTTGACCATCAAAGGTGAGCCCGGTACCATGAGCAGCCGGCGTATTCAACTGATGAATAACTTTTCCTGGATAGCCCCAAACCGGAGCCATAAAACTCATCATAATGAAAAGAATTACTGATTTTTTCATGGCCAATTTCTCCTCATTATTATTCAAAAATGTATCAAAATGGTCAATTTGATTCAGGGACAGATATTATTTATTAAAATGACTCTCAATTCTAAAAACTTATCAAGTAAAAAATATTGTCGACCTTACAAAGCATTAAAAAAAATTACACATCGAAACGGCTATTTTCCATGACGAATAATTTCTCTTAACTCATCTTCTCTCGCTCGAAATGATAGAGACTCTGGCGAAAAAATCTTATCATTTCCGGGGGCTGTCCGGTATACTTACCGAAATCTTTGTACAGATTTGATAAAGAATTGGCTCAATATAGTCAGGGTGAGGATAGAAGTAATTTTCACTCTTTCTGACTCTCTTCATCCATTAATCGACAGGCTTCCAGCAATACATTCATTGTTGATCCATGGATGTTGCGTTCAACTTTCTGAGTGACAACCGGTTCAAACTTGAAAATACCTTGCTTCAACATGACCAGTTTAGCAATTGCCTCTTCACCAAGAAATTTATCATCATATACCGAATAAATCATTTCACCGTTTTCGAATACGATCTGACCTTTCTTGTCGGCAATTATGTCCATGGTACCGCTGCGCTTGTTCAGATTGAGAAGTTGAATCATTTCTGCCAGGGAAAGATCAGCAATATTACCTTCGAAACCTTTCTTCTGGGAAACCTGCTCATCTTCCACTGTTTTCACCCGTTTGGCTCGTTTCAGAAGAGTTTCCACTTTTTCCAATAAAACATTACGATCCACAGGTTTTATTAAATATTCATCCGCTCCAGCCCGAAAACCTCTGATTTCCATATCTTGATCATTCAGACTGGTTAGAAAAATAAAAGGTACCATTGGAATTTCTGAACTCTCACGCACCATCCAGCAGAATTCAATTCCATCCGTTTGGGGCATCATCACATCCGAAATGACCAGGTCAGGTTTAAATTTATTCACTAATTCAATACCCTGATCACCATTTTCAGCCGTTTGAACCTCATAACCTGCCTTTTGCAGGCTGATACTCAACAATTTGAGAACATGAGGATTATCATCAACAATTAAAATTTTTTCTGCCATGCTTTTCTGTGGTCTCTCGCTAATTTCTGCAATAATAGCTAAATGAAACTAAAAAATTAAACAGTATCGGTCGAATTTCAGGTTAATTTTGAAAACCGTACCGTTTGATTCCTTCCACTGGATTTTGCCTGTTGTAAGGCCTTTTCCCCCAATCCCATAACCGATTCTATCGTTTTGACATTTTTCAGATTAACCTCGACCAACCCGATACTCACAGTGACATGCTGGTAATCTTGTTTTCTTTTCGGTGATAATTTTTTCAGTTCATAAAAATTCTGATCAAAAAACTGCGTCTGGTTTACCGCTGAACGAATTCGCTCTGCTTCATAAAATGCACCTGTTTCATCGGTATTGGGCAGAATAATGGCAAATCGATTCGCTTCTAACCTGAAAACTACATCGGTATTTCGGGTGTTATTTAGAATCACACTCGCGATTCGCATCAAGATATAGTCGCCTGTTTTTTCTCCAAATATTTCATTAATTGTCCGGAACAAATCGACATCCAATAAAACCAACGATAGAGGTTGTTTATACCGTTTTGCTCTGGCAATTTCCTCCTGCATCCGTTTTGAAAAAAACTGACTATTATATAAACCAGTCATATGATCGGTTATCTGGCTGGCTTCCAGTTCAAAAGTTTTTTTCTGCAATTTTTCAATTTCTTTCAGAGCGTCAGACTTCTCCTGAATAAGATATTTGTTATCTTTCCGTAAATTTTCGACCAGATTCTTCTTATGCAGAATAGATTTTACCCGCGCGATGAGTTCTTTGGCATTAAATGGTTTCAGAATATAATCGTCGGCTCCCAGTTCCAATCCCATGATGCGATGTTCATCTTCCACATAATTGGCAGAAAGAAAAACGATGGGAATATCTTTGGTCTTATTCTCATTCTTCAAGATCTTACAGGCTTCAAAACCATTCATCACCGGCATTAATGCATCCAGGAGAATAATATCAGGATTTTCTTTATTGGCCACTTGAATTCCTTCCTGGCCATTGAGAGCTCGGTATACCTCAAAATCATAAAAGCGAAAGAGATGGTCTAGAGTATCGAGCATATCTTCATTGTCATCAACAATCAATATCTTCGGCATGAGTCCCTGTCAACCTGTTTTTTAGCGTTGATATGTTTCAGCTTTTACCCATCGACGTTGTAACACATCAATTTTATTGATCGATCAGCCAGCATCTTTATCAGGAATCTATATTAGTTCTTCGTATTTAGACTTATCCAGTAAGTTATTGATTTCATTTTTGTTGCTGAATTTTATCTTTACTAACCAGCCTTCCCCATAGGGATCTTTGTTAATCACTTCTGGTTGGTTAGCCAGGGTGCTATTGACCTCAACAATTTCACCACTCAGGGGAGCGAAAAGGTCTGAGACGGCTTTTACGGCTTCGATAGTTCCAAAACTTTCACTCTGTTTCGTTTTTTTACCAATTTCTGGCAATTCCACATACACAATATCTCCCAGTTCGCTCTGAGCATAGTCGGTTATTCCAACCGTGGCAATATCACCTTCAATACGTGCCCATTCATGATCTTTGGTGTACTTCAGTTCTTCTGGAATATGCATA
>CAYMXZ010000293.1:0-4237 GCA_964394475.1 uncultured Caldithrix sp.
CTGATAGGTATGCCGGAGGAACCGATCATCCAGAACACCACTGATCTCTCCCTTCACCATCGATTCATCGGCCAGCTTACCCGGTTCGAACCAGGTTCGACATGTTCCTTCCCATTTCCCTTTAATTTTCTCGAATAGCGCTTTATGGGATATCCTGAACGGCGTGTTTGGTTCATGACCTGTCGGAGGCACTTGAGCAAAGATGCCAGAAATAATAGTTAGAACAGTTAGAATCACCATCCATATAACTTTCATGTTATCTCCTGTCTGACTAATGATATTTTCTTGCTGTCGATGATTATGATTCAATGATAGAATTGGTATTATACGACCGCCCAATTCATTACCAAATTATATTTTTTTTAAATTCGATCAACAATCGCAGGTTTATTGACACTCAGATAGAAATCTTTTTATGATGGCTTGTTGTGGATGTCCGCATATAATTCGATAAAAAATTTACACCCGATCATCCTGGATAAGCGAATGTGTTCACTGGTGGATTAATCGCCTTTGCCTCGAGAGGTAACGATTTAAATCAATTCCTCTTCTCAGGTCTTCTGATGGATTTGAAGAAATGAGAATGGATGATGTCAGGGGGTTCTCCCCTTCTTCTTAAGCTATCGATACAACAGGTCCTAAATATTTAATAATAAATTTTTTTTATTTTCTGTTTATCGCTTTTTTTATCTCAATAAAATGAGTTTTTTCGTTTGCACGTGATCGCCAGCCTGCAACTGGTAGAAATAAACTCCGCTGGCTAAATTGGCGGGATTCCATGGTCTGGAATGCGTGCCGGCTGGCAATCTGTCACTCACCAGAACAGCGATTTCCTTCCCGGAACAGTCGAATATTTTAAGCGTAACTTCACAGGTTATCGGAAGGGAGAAGGATATAGTTGTGGCCGGGTTAAAAGGATTGGGATAGTTTTGCTGAAGAAAAAATATAGCTGGCATTTCATCATTTCTCTTTTCAACTCCGACCACATTCTGTGTATATTTGATGGTCGTATAATCACCCATAAGATAAAGACTATTCACGGAAGTTCCTCCGGTTACGTACACATTTCCCACATTATCCACCGCGATGTCGTAGGCCATGTCATCATCATTAAAAATTCCATTATAAATGGCAATCCATTTTTTAACACCGGACGCATCGTATTTAATAGTGACATAATCATACCAGGTACCTGACCCCCTGCTCATCCCTGTCACATATACATTCCTATGAGCGTCTATAGTAATAGCATTAGCGATATCTGCTCTAAGGCCTGTTCCATCATAACGACTGACCCAACGCTCGCTACCAGTGGAACTGTACTTAATGGTGGCGTAATCGGTATAATTTGTTGAGCCATAGCTACTTCCCGTTACATACACATTACTGGAATCATCCACGGTTAGGGCTATTGCTTCATCAAAATTATTTTCTGGTCCGTTATAACGGGCAACCCATTCCTCATTACCTGATGGATTATACTTTATGGTCAGATAATCATAATTACTACTACTGCTCTTACTTTTTCCTGTCACATATAAATTGCCAGCTGTATCTATTGCCAGATCGTTTGCGACATCTACATCATCTTCAATCCCATTGTAGGTCGCGGCCCACTGTAAGTTACCGGAGGCGCTATATTTAATTGTAAGAAAGTCAGCACGCTGGGTCATAGTTGAGAAGACACCGTAACCGGTTACATACACATTACCTGAATCGTCTACAGCAAGAGCATAAGGAATGTCCCAATCATTTGCCAGACCGTTATAATATTCTGCCCATTCTTCTACGCCGGAAGTGTTATATTTGACGGTGACGAAATCAGCGCTGGTGGATGTGTCATAAACCGCTCCGGTAATAAACACATTACCAGAATTGTCTACGGCGATATCATGAACTTCAAATATGCCGGAGTATTGGGAGGTCCATTGTTCTATACCATCTGAATTATACTTTATTGTAACAGCTGCATCAGGAGAAACACCGACATTGACCACATTTCCAGTGACATAGACATTCCCTGAAGCATCGACTGCTAAGGCCACTGCCTTGTCGTCGTCATTTGCCAGCCCATTGTAACGCGCCACCCACTCCACATTGCCCAGAGCGTCGTATTTTATGGTCGCATAATCATAGGAAGTTCCATTACCTGGGCTCCATCCGGTGACGTATACATTGCCTAAAGCGTCCAATGCTAAATCATAAGCGATATCGATATTGTTCCCCGGTCCGTTGTAGTTTCTCACCCAGCTTTCAGTAACTGTGTCTAAAAGTGAATAACTGATATCCGGTTGGTTAAGATGATGGTTGATATTCAGGGAAGGAAAGGTTGTCAGATTTCGGGAGTCGGGGGGTTCTTTGTCGATCCTGGCACCCTGGGAGTATACATTCCTCGTGAGAAAGACAAGTGTTAGCGTAATAAATACGAAGAGAACAGCAAAGAATTGCCTGAATAAAATTTTTGATTTCATCTTTCTATCTCCTCTTATTTAATTGTCGCAACCCTTTTTATTTATCAATTCATATATTTTACCGGTCAAGACTGATACCATACCAAAATGCTTACCACCATTGCTCGAATAAAGATGTTATTCCGCTTTTTCTGTTTGACAAGCGATAACAAATCATTTGTGCTGGTTGTTTTTTTATCATGTCTCGATTTTCACAGAACCATCTATTCTTTCTGCCCCATCGATCCAGAGCATTTTAGTCATTGGAGTCGGCTAAATATCATGCCTCACTTCATAGATAATTCCATGGATTTGCTGTATATAGCCCACTGGAAATTGCCTAATGTAGAACTCTCATTACTGGAGTACACATGAATGCATAGTCCAAGGAGTCATTTACAGCTACTTAGGGTGCTATTAATTAACTTCTACACCTTTACTTTTACAGCTGAACCGATCCTGAGTCGCAGTATGAAAAGACTTTAATAGTAGAAATGAAATTAATTTATTCTGAAAATGAATCGAAAATTTTTGGAGCTGATTAACAAGGCACTCGAGGCCACGTTTTCGTCCTTATACCTGATGCTAATTTATATTAAATTTAAATTATTGCAAATGTTTTTATTTGCTATTGGTTAAAAATTGGTTGGATCGGGCAAAATCGGCCGACCGGTAATATAGCGGTGTTTATAATGGTAGTTGTTTATTGTAACCGGCACTGATAGGTAGAAATGGTAATATGCTTCGAGGGAGAAGTTGCTAAAATAGACGACGGTGACAACCGGGATGAAACGAAAGAGAGTTTTCCCTTCCATTCCAGATAGTTGTAGATAAATACGAACAATCCGGTATTTGGTAAGATAACCAGAATTACAGTCTAACCTTTTTTATATCCTCTTTAAGGCGGTGCAGATCGAGTAACCAGTCTTCAATATCCTGCTCATGCTCCAATTCTTCATTAAGAATTGTAGTGGCGATTTGATGAGTGGTGTGATCTTTCCCATTGGTGTAATCAGCGATTTCTTTATAGCGCTGGATGGCACACCTTTCGCCGTTGAGATTTTGTTCCAGAATGACTTCAATATACGGATCAGAGGGAGCATCATAATCACAGCGGCTATACTTAAACCAATCGGCTGGACTCAATACCGGGGTTCCTCCAAGTTGAATGATGCGTTCTACTACTAACACCGAATGATTTAATTCCTGGGTGGCATGCACCAGCAATTCCGGTTCAATTTCACTGCGCATTGGTCCTTCCATTAACCGAGCTCCCAGCCAGTATTGATGATAGGCCAACCATTCTTCACAGAAAGCGGCATTGAGCATTTTAATGAGTTTCTTCACATCCAGAGGCAGAATATCAATCCCCTTTTTTCCCATGGCCGATACCCTTTCATTTTTATTTTTTTATTGCTTTGTTTTCCTTTTTATAATTATAAAATAATAATTCTTTTTTTGAATGTCAGCTGACAATAAAAATTTTTCTGAGAAAAAAAAGAGAGAGGAAGAAAACAAGGTGTTTTGAAATACCGTCTACCGGATTAGTTGCGAGATAATCTGATTCTATTTTGCGGGTCATGTAATTTTCGATATTCAGTCAATTCATAATTATAAGTGGAAAAATTGATTCGATAGGTGTAATGCCAGACGGTCAGATCTTCCATGATGTAGAATAGGATGAACGTGCTGCGAGCACCACTGTCTGCGATTCCTCGGGCATGACCGGCATCGATCTGCCAGACACCATCGAACAGCCGAACATTGTAATTGTGAGTGTGTCCGCA
>CAYMXZ010000294.1:0-4221 GCA_964394475.1 uncultured Caldithrix sp.
GCCTTACGTGCCGGATATTCCAGTCCAACCGACGAGCAAGGATTTTGTGCCGGGGCAGGACTACAGCAAAGCTATAAAGATTTTGGTCTTTATATAGATTATGCGTATACCGATTTTGGAATATTCAAAGAAGTTCATCGATTTACTTTTAAATTTAGTTTTTAACTGGATGGAATAACCATAAAGTCTTTTACAAGGTGATTTTATGAAGCAATTCGTGGTTGTATCAGCGGGAATTCTTCTCCTCTCTTTTGCGTTAGTATTTGGCAGCACCACGGGTAAAATTGTCGGCCTGGTAACCGACGCCGCCACTGGTGATCCTTTACCCGGTGTAAATGTCTATTTAGAAGGCACTATTCTGGGTTCGGCCACCGATCAGGATGGATACTATGTCATTCTCAATGTTCCACCCGGTAGCTACCGCTTGGTTTGTGAATATATCGGTTATGCTCCTTATATTGTCAATCAGGCTGTGGTAAAAATAGATTTGACTACTGAAATCAATGTAAAAATGACCGAGCAGGCTTTACAGGCTGAACCGGTTGTGGTTAGTGCCGAACGTCCCATTGTCACCAAGGATGTTTCTAATAGCCAACTCAACATTGATGCACAGGAAATCGAAGTACTCCCGGTTCGGCAATTGACAGCTGTGCTCAGTCTACAAGCAGGAATTGAGTCCGGATCACAAGGAATTATTGTTCGAGGAGGAAGCGCGAATCAAACTTTGTTCATCCTCGATGGTTTCTCACTGAATGATGAACGATCGAATATACCCTACCAGACATTAAGCCTCACCTCAGTGGAGGAATTGAAAGTGCAGACCGGTGGGTTTAATGCGGAGTATGGGGATATGCGTTCAGGGCTAATCAATATCGTTACCAAAGAGGGGCAAAAGAATCAATATAATGGATCAATAGTCTTTAATTACAGCCTGGTGGCCCAGAAACATTTCGGGCCATCATTGTATAGTCCATACTCCTACTTTAACCGCCCTTTTATGGATCCAGCGGTGTGTTGGACCGGAACAGCCAATGGAGCATGGGATGAAAATACCCGTAAACAATATCCGAATTTTGAGGGGTGGAATGCGGTTTCGGAAAATACGCTGCAGGATAATAATCCGTATAATGATTTGACCCCAGCTGGTGCCAAACGTCTATTCGAATGGCAGCGAAGAAGAGCAGGAGATATTACCAAACCAGATTATATTGTTGATGCGTCTCTGGGTGGTCCAATACCCATCGTGTCAAGAACGCTGGGGGATTTGCGCTTCTTTTTTACTCACTACCGTGAGCAAAATATGCTTGTATTTCCGCTGTCCCGCGATGCATACAGCGAGAACCAGACCCAGTTAAAATTAACGTCAAATATATCTCCAAAAATCAAACTTATTGTGAACGGTCTTTATGGAGAAGTCCGTTCCGTGTCCCCCTACAACTGGACGACCACGCCTACTGGTGATGTTCTAAAAGGAGTGGAGGAGGTGGCCGATCTGGCCAATGATGCAGAAGTCTTATATATTCCAGGTTACTACAGCCCGGCCGATATCTACCGCAGTATGGTAGGAGTGAAAATGACGCATGTGCTGAGTCAGAAGACTTTTTATGATGTTAGCGTGCAGTTCAAAACCAGTAAATATAATACCTTTCAAACAGAACTGCGGGATACTTCAAAGATTTATGAGCCTGTACCTGGTTATTTTGTAGATGAAGCACCTTATGGGTATTGGGGGTATAGCAGCAGCGGAATTGATGGCATGAGTTTAGGAGGCTGGATGAACTTGGGCAGAGATCAAAGCCGTATTTCAACCTATGTGTTCGATACCAATTTCCTGACTCAGTTGAATGGACACAACGAAATAAAAACCGGCTTTAAAATAGTTTACAATGATTACGATATAAAATCCAGCACTTACAGCCCTTCTATGAGTACCTGGACCAGAAGCATGATTTATAGGGTATTCCCTTTCAGAATAGGTGCCTATGTTCAGGATAAGCTTGAGTTTGAAGGATTTATTGCTAACCTTGGTCTGCGCCTCGATTACTCTGATGCCAATGCTACTGATTACCAATTAGCAACTTATGATAAATATTATCGGGCTGGATATGGAAAAAATATTGAGCAGGAAGTTCCAACTACCGATTCGAAAGCCGATTGGTACCTGAGTCCCCGCCTGGGTATTTCTCATCCGATCACTGTTAATTCCAAACTTTTTTTCAATTATGGTCATTTTCTGAGCGAACCCGGCTCTTCTTATCGTTTTCGTATTCAGCGCGAATCCAACGGATTAGTCACTTATATCGGCAACCGCAGTCTGGGCATGGAAAGAACTATTGCCTATGAAGTGGGTTATGAACACAATCTGTGGAATCTATTTTTGCTAAGAATGGCGGCTTATTATAAAGATGTTTCAAATCAGCCTGGCTGGGTTTACTATCGAAACATCAACGGCACTGTGCAGTATTATAAATCAGAAAACAACAATTATGCGGATATTCGCGGATTCGAAATTACTTTACATATGAGACCCGGACATTGGATTGGAGGCTTTATCAATTACACCTATGATGTTCGTACCTCCGGCTATTTTGGTTTATTGGAATATTATGAAGATCCGAAGCTGATGAGCGAATATCTCAAACAAAATCCCTATCAATCTCGACCTCGTCCACAACCCTACGCTCGGGCAAATATCCTGCTACAGTCTCCTTCTAAATTTGGTCCAGTGGTCCTGGGAATTCATCCATTAGCTAAATGGCAATGTAATATTTTAGCGAATTGGAAAGCTGGTGCCTATTATACCTATAATCCAAACAGTATCCCCGGAATTATAGATAATGTCCGCTTCCGCGATTATCACAATGTTGATCTGCGAATTGCCAAGCAGTTTAAATTTAGTCGGTTTGAGGTACAATTGTATACCGATATCCGAAATCTGTTCAATGTAAAACACTTCAGTTTTGCGGGATTTTCTGATAATTATGACCGGATTAATTATCTGGAATCATTACGCTTATCCTGGGAAGAAGGCGATCAGAAAGGAAATGATAAAATTGGTGATCGCCGACCAGATGGAGTCGCTTTCGATCCGCTGGAACCCAATCCCAATAATGATCCGGAAATTACCGCCAGAAATAAAGAAAGAATATCTAAAAAATCATATATTGATATGCCAAACATTGAGGCGCTAACTTTCTTAAATCCCCGCGACATCTTCTTTGGGATAAAATTTACTTTTTAAGGATTTTACTATGAAACCGAGTTTATCAGGTTTATTTATTTGTTCGATTTTACTTTTATTTATCGGGACTGAATTTGCTCAGGCTCAAGTTCAAAGTACCGATAAAAGATATATTCGCATTGGGACCCTTCAGGATCACGTCTCCGCTTACGGTTCTGAACGTGCCTGGAATAACTCTTATTATGAGGGGCTTATCTGGCCGGCAGATTATTTATATCAGGATAATGCAGTAATTAAAAGAGCCTGGCTGGGATGCCGGGATTTTATTGACCAGGATGGACTATACTGGGAAGCCTATGGAATATATCTATCAGAAGGATTTTGCGGTGCATCGGTTTTTCCCATCGTGTTAAAACAAACTGCCAAGTTCGAACCTCCAACAGTGATCGTGGATGGCAATAATGTAACCGCCCCCTATGTCGCTGATGTGGATGAAATAAACCCTGATCAAATCCCGGATCGGATCGTTACCAACATTATTAATACATCTATGGGATTGACCATGAAGCGTGAAATATATGCCTTCAGTCAGCAATACCATGATAATTATCATATTAAAATTTACACCTTCACCAACACCGGTAACACGGATTATGATGAGCAGATTGAACGGCATGGTCCGCTTTATGGAGTGCGTATTGGTTGGGGAATTCGTTATAGTGTGAGCAGGGAAGGTTCTTTTGCCATCGGCGGCACTCAATCCTGGGGGAAGCATACCTGGGTAACCAAACGGGGTGAAGATTATCCGCAACATGCCACGGAGCAGATTACTGAAGCCAACCCTATTGTCGATTGGATTCGCTGTGGATTTGCCTGGGCTGGACAGTCAGAAGAAAATGCCTTCGATAACATTGGCGGTCCCTATCTCTCCCGAAATGGTCGGTTGACCGCTCCTCATCATGCCGGGGTTGTCATACTTCACGTCGATAAAAGTGCCAGCGACCCATCGGATGATCCCTATCAACCGCTTACCCTTGGCT
>CAYMXZ010000295.1:0-4150 GCA_964394475.1 uncultured Caldithrix sp.
TTCTATTTCTAATTATTATTGTTCTTGTTCTGTTTTTTTATTTCATCCCTATTGGATTATGGATCACAGCGCTGGCTGCCCGGGTAAAAATCGGCTTAGGAAGTTTAGTTGGAATGCGTTTGCGAAAAATACCCCCTTCTTTAATCGTAAATGCTTTAATTAATGCCCAGAAAGCGGGGCTGGATATTAATTCCAGTATGCTGGAAACCCACTTTATGGCCGGTGGAAATGTCGGTCGGGTAGTGAATGCACTGATTGCCGCCGATAAAGCCGCTATTCCGTTAACTTTCCAACAAGCCACGGCGATTGACCTGGCGGGCCGAAATGTATTGGATGCCGTACAAACCAGTGTTAATCCGAAGGTTATTGATTGCCCCAAAACGGGTTTTATTGCGGCGGTAGCCAAGGATGGTATCCAGCTACAAGCCAAGGCTCGGGTTACCGTACGAACGAATATTGAGCGATTAGTGGGTGGAGCAACCGAAGACACTATCATTGCACGGGTGGGTGAAGGTATTGTCTCTGCCATTGGTTCAGCCGAGTCTTACAAAGAAGTTTTAGAAAATCCTGATCGCATTTCAAAAGCCGTTTTGAATAAGGGATTAGATTCAGGAACAGCTTTTGAAATTTTGTCCATTGATATTGCTGACATCGATGTGGGTAAAAATGTTGGCGCTGAACTACAAGCCGATCAGGCGGAGGCTGATTTGAAAGTTGCCCAGGCCAGGGCTGAAACCCGCCGGGCGATGGCTGTAGCTACTGAACAGGAAATGAAAGCTCGAGCTCAGGAAATGCGGGCGAAAGTGATTGAAGCCGAAGCGCAAATTCCTCTTGCCATCGCGCAAGCCTTTAAAGAGGGAAAATTAGGGGTTTTCGATTATTATAATCTTAAAAATATTCAAGCAGATACCGAAATGCGACAATCAATTTCCAGTGAAGGGAAACGAGATCAAAATAAACAATAAGACTATGTCGGAATAAAGGGGTGGAGATCACTTCGTTCAATTAGCAGAGAATGATTATGGATTCAATTTTAACTATTATTTTTATCTGGTTACTCATTACCATTTTGAACTATCTAAGTAAAAAATCTAAAAAAGCCCAGCCGCCCGCACCCTCTCCAACGGCTCCACCCCCTGTTTCCGAAAAAAGTGAAATTCCTCCTTTTTTAAGAGAAATTTTTAACCTTCCGGAACAGAAAAAAACATCCACTCCAACTCCTATTATGGATAAGGAGGCGGAATCTAAAGAAGCAGAATTTTCTATTGAAAGAGAAACCCGGGAAGAATACAAAAAACGCAAAGAAATAGGAAAGCCAGCTGTAACATCAGAAAGTATTATTTCACCAGAAATAACCCCGATCCCTGAAGCGCAGGAAGCAGCGGTTCATAAAGATTTCATAAAATTAAAATCTTTGAAGCAAGCAGTCATATGGAAAGAAATTTTAGACCGACCGGTAAGTATGAAACCCTTTTTATACCGCCGGAGGGATTAATTCATAACAGAAGACATTCAATAATTCACTCTTCTCCTGTTTATAGAAAACAGATTTTTATAGTTTTTTTTATTTGCCATCAGCAAATATCTGCCCATATATGTAATGAATACTCAGATCGATAATCTTAAAAGTGGAAGTAAAACCATCCTTCAGGAAATGAAAAATTTGTCTATAATCTCCTGAGATTCCAATTAGAATTATTCCCAGGAAAACTAAATTCAGAAACACAATCAGTACAATTGAAAAAAGAAAACCAGAGACACGAATATCGGATTGGCCAGCGTGAAACTCGCGAAAAAGATTAATCAGATGAAATTGGTAGCTCATTCCGAGAAGAAAAATGAAATATATTTCAAACCGGATTGGTACTAGAAATTTGAGTAGTAGAACCGCTACAGCAGCCAGCGGAAAAAAATAAGGAGAGAGAGCAATAATTGAGTTACCCCCTTCGAGAGCTATTACGCCTCCTCGCTTACGGCTGGCTGAAATTGAATGCACTTTTTTTAAAAAAAGAGTTGCAAAAAGGGCATGAGTCAACTCATGTTCCAGATTGCTCCATAAATTCCCGCGACGAATGAAATACAAAAACCAGATCAGGGTAAAGAAAAATATCCCTGCAAGAAAAACCAGGAAGTCCTGACGATGGTTTATGACCGCCTTTAAAACGGCTGGTAACACCTGACTGAAACCAACGATTCCAAAAGCGGAAAACAAGCCTAACAGCATTTTCAAGAACTTGCGAATGATGATCATTTTATTCAAGAATATAAATATAATGAACTACCTAAAAATTAGATACCGCCCTTCCCTATCTCCGCTTTTTTCATGGCGAACTGTTTAATGGTGGGAAGAATTCGTTTCATTTCCGTTTCAATCTCCCGAAAAATTCTTCGATAAAAATTCAGGGTCATACCGATCGGATCATCGATGGTATAGGAAACTTTCTTTTCTTTCTGAGCAAATTCTTTGAGAGTATATATCCTGTTCTTTATGGTGGGAAAAAGCCGCTGCAAATGTTCTTTATGTTCCAGGGCCATGCAGAGGATCAAATCGGCGTGAATAATTTTCTCCGGGATAAGCGAACATGAGCGGTGATGACTCAGATCCAGATGATTCTCTTCTGCCACTTGTTTTGCCAGATCAGATGGTTCCTGACCATCCATTGCCCAAATACCACACGATTCTACCTCTACCAGAGAGGAAAGATTCTCTTCTTTCACTAACTTTTTCAGAATAGCCTCTCCCAATGGACTTCGGCAAACATTAGCCGTGCAAATGATGAAAATTTTTAACATTTCAAGATTGCTGTTATAAACTTTTTACCAATTTTTGAATGTGTTCCCAAGACATCGCCCCTGCCCTGATCAAATCGACTGTTTTTTCAGTTTCATCAATTTTGATGATAGTTGAAGGTATATGAAAAAAAGTTTCCCCGCCATCCAGTACGACCGCAACTTTAGATAATAAAAAAGCGGGAATTTGTTTCACATCTCTGGCTGGAGCTTCTCCGGTGAAATTTGCACTGGTGGTGATTAGAGGACAACCACTTCTTTGAAGAAGCGCTTGACTCCATAGATGATCCGGACAACGAAATCCTATTAAAGGATGGCGATTCCAATAATCTGTCGTTAATATTTTTTTCCGAGAAAGTAAAACCGTTAACGGATTAGGAAATAAATGAGATAAAATTTTTCTTAACCAATTTGACTCCTGCCCACTTAACTCAAGCATCTGTTCCACAGATGCTACCATGATGGATAGAGGTTGGTCAGCAGAACGGCCTTTTATCTCCCTAACTTTTTGTATTACTTTTTCTGAATCAAAACGGCCGGCGATACCATAAACAGTTTCCGTCGGATGAATAATGACCTGTTCCTGCTGAAGAAGCTCTGCCACTGTGAGCAGAATTTGCTCATCAATCTTTTTCTGATCTATTGGTATGAGATTCATTGATCATTTTCCAGACCATATCGAAAATAATACCAGGTGTCAGGTCCAACATACATTTAAAATGTTTCTCCGGGCATTTCTTTTTCCCATGATCGGTGCAGGGACGACATTCTAAATTTTTCACTTCTGCAATACGGCTACCATTAGAATAAGGGGTAAAACCAAAAGCAGGTATTGTGGATCCGAAAATTGTCAACACCGGTTTTTTTACAGCAGAACCCAGATGGGTAGGTGCGCTGTCGTTGCTGATCAAGAGCCTGGAACGTCGAATAAGCTCCGCCGATTGTCGCAGGCTGAATGAACCACAAGAATCAAATACTTTTGCTCTGCTGGTAGCAACAATTTCTGCCGCTAATGCTTTGTCTTCAGCTGAACCAATGATGACACAGGGATAGTTCTTTTCGTATAGCAGTTCAGCTAATTGAGACCAATACTTTGCCGGCCACCGTTTCGTAAACCATATTGAACCGGGAGCAATTGTGATGAAAGACTTTTTTTCATTCATTCCCACCGCGCTAAGCCATGTTTCCACCACTCGTCGATCGCGCTCGTCAGGATAAATATCCGGGGGTGTTTTGTCGGAAACAGTGATCGACAACGGATGAAGCAAGGATAGATTTCGTTCGACTTCATGCAAATGCCTGGGATAAATCACTCTATCGGTAAAGAGGAAAGATCCCGTACTGCGGTTAAATCCAATTC
>CAYMXZ010000296.1:0-4145 GCA_964394475.1 uncultured Caldithrix sp.
GCACACGATAGTCAGTGGCAGAATGGGTAAACCAGTTCCAGCCCAGAATTCCACCGACAATAGCTTGGGTGGTAGATACCGGGAGTTTGGTTTTGGTCATCCAGGTAATGGTTATAGCAGAGGCCAGAGCCACCGTAAAGGAACCTCCCAGGGCGTTTACGGCGCCAAGTTGGGTCAGGGTATCAGTCGTACCTGCACCACTGATGGTGGCACCCAGGATCACAAAAATACTGGAGATCAGTGCAGCAATTTTAAATCTTATCATGCGGGTGCTTACCGCTGTACCAAAAATATTGGAGGCATCATTAGCACCTAATGACCATCCCAGGAAAAGCCCGCTGAGCAAATAAAACCAGATCATCTGCTTTCTCTCCTGTTATTCATGTCGTTTAGCGGTAGCAATGGCCAGTCGATCGCAAACATCTTCCGCTTCATCCGCGATCAATTCCACATGATGAACAAAAACTCGCATGTGTGCCTTCCGACTTAATTCAATATCTTTTTGAAAAATCTCTCGTTTTATTTTTTCGGAAATCTTATCGCTTTCTTTTTCATAGAATAAAGTCTTATTGATATAATCTCTCACGGCGCTCAAATCCCGAAAATAGGTGCGGACAGCTTTGACCATATTTTCCACCGCCCGGCTGGCCGCCTCAGCTAAATCGATGTATTGCGGCCATAGTTCTTCCAGAATTTCTGGATTTTCAATGGAAAAATTGAGCAGGGTTATGGCCATGCGGTTTAGAACGGTATCGGAACTTTCCAGTAAACCCAGGACATCTCCTCGGAATTCCGGTATAAGGGTGTGGGTGTATAATTTATTTTCAATATCTCGCCGCAGGAAATCACCTTTACTCTCCATCGCCCGCAAATCGTGATAGCGTTGTTCGAATTCATCTTTACGATTTTCGAAATAAAATTTCAACCCCTGCAAAAAAATCAGCGCCGCCCGATCAACGATGTCCAGATAATCGTCAATCTGAGATTCTAATTCTTTGGTTTTCCTGAATAATACTTTCATTCTTGCCTCATCGGTTATTCATCTTCTACTTTGAATTGAAAACCACTATAAAATTAGTACATTATAAAGAAATTGTCAATTGATATTCCAGTTCTAAATCATTAAAATATATATGCTTAATAATGAGACTTCGGTGCGTGGGTTCTCAGATCATCACCGACGAGTGATTTTTCATTCTTATTTTATGAAGTCAGGCCGGCTGAAAAATTGAATATAGGGTGAGGAATGAAAGCGATTGATATTAGACCGGGTTGGTTTTTAACTTAATCCAGTCACTTAGAAACTGGTGGAGAATATTCTTTCCAATGATGATGAAGATAGCGGCGCAACAACCATACTTTTTACCCGATTTCTTCTTTTTTTATAAAATATTCTTATCGGATGTTTTCATCATTGCCGATTTTCTTTTATTCCGCAAGCAATCTCCGATTGGGAGAACGCGTTTAACCGAGACCTTTAAACCTGAGTACCTCACGATTCCGATCCCGCATCCGGCTGATCACAGGCCACTCCCCATCTATCAGCAAAAAATCAGCCCGGCTGAGTCCTGGAAAAGACAACATTTGCAAACCCTGAAGTCACTGTATGGTCGATTTCCCTACTTTGAGTTTTATTATCCAGAATTGCAGGAGATTTACTATCGTGATCACCGCTATCTGCATCATTTTTTATTGGATTTCATTGAATGGCAGAATAAAATTCTTTTTCCGGGTAAAGAGCTCATCATCGCTTCGAGAGAAAATGTGTCCGATATGGTTACCTTTAAAAAATGGCTGGAAAAATTTTCGGAGTCTCCGTTTTTGATTTACCCCCAGGAACGTGGTTATTATCAACAGCATTTTCCTTTTTTTCAAATTATAGATCTTCAGCCGATCACTCAGCTTAAATTCCCGGCTGATTATCATCCGAATCAGGCGCTGTTTATTTTGCTTTTTATGGAAGGACCTGATACCATAAGTTATTTTATGAAAACGGTTGAAAAAAGGTATTGAAAAAAAGTATTTTTAATTTATTTTTGACCTTTAAGGAGGGAAAAAAATATATAAAATTCATTTTTAAAATGAATTGCATTTTTTTATTATATAAAGTAAATTCTTTGCTCAATTTTAAGGCATGGATATGAATAAAGTATGAAAATTAAAGCAGGACAGATTCGTAAGGGAAATATCATAGAATTTTCTGGTGATCTTTATCGGGTGACGGAAATGTCACATATAACGCCGGGTAATTGGCGCGCCATGATCCAGGTCACCATGAAAAGACTGAAAGACGGCGTCAAAGTGGAGAACCGCTTTCGGCCTGATGAGGCGGTGGAGAAGGCCACCCTTTTTACCCGGGAATATCAGTATCTTTATAAAGATGGTGATACCTATTATTTCATGGATTTAGAGACGTACGAACAAATCCATCTGACGGCCGATCTGTTAGGGGATGATGCCTATTATCTGGTGCCGGAGACTATCATTCAGGTCTTAATGCATGAATCTACTCCGGTGGGAGTTGAACTGCCTGGGGTGGTGGAACTGAAAGTGGTGGAAACCGATCCCAATCTCAAAGGTGCCACTGTTTCCAGCTCATATAAACCGGCTAAACTGGAAACCGGCTTGACGATCCAGATTCCTCCTTTTATTGAAGCCGGAGAAGTGATTCGGGTGGACACCTCCACGGGTAAATATCTGGAGCGTGCAAAATAATTACTTTTATATAATTTCTTCTTTATGAAATGCAGAAGGAAACATTTTTTCATTTTATCAATAAAAATACAAAAAAATTGAAATACAGAGGGAATATACATGAAAAAGATAATTTTGGCTGCCGGTGTAATGATTTTGATAGCTATTTACATGGGAATAGCTCAAAATGATCCGAAAATTGAAGCACAGAAAGCTTATAATGAAGGGTTAACTCTATTAAAGAAAAATCAGCTCAGTCAGGCTATTGAAAAATTAAAAGCCGCGACCACTTTAGATCCAAATTTAGCGGTCGCTTATTATGCGCTGGGGATTGCCTATAAAAATTCAAAGGATTTAGCGGGGGCGGAGGAGATGTTTAAAAAAGCGATTGAGAAAGATGATAAATACAGTGCCGCCTATAATGCTCTTGGACTGTTATACACCAGCAAGCAACGATATGATTCGGCCATCAATACTTTTAAAGCGGCCCTGGGTATAAATCCAAATGATGAAAAAGCGAATTTTGGTTTAGGTTCAGTATATCTTCAACAAAAGGATTACCGTAACGCGATTCCATTTTTCAAGAAGGCCGTCGAAATTAAGGAAGATTATTCCAATGCCTGGGAAAATCTGGGAACCTGTTTCCATGAAATCAGAGAATATGAATCGGCCATTAATGCTTTTGGAAATGCGCTGCAACATGAGAAGAAAAAATCGGAACGAAGCAATCTCTATTTACGTCTGGGAGATTCTTTAGCCAAATTAGGAAGAGATGAAGAAGCGATTCAGGCTTATACCAGTGCGATTGAAGGTACGACGCAAAGTTATATTCTGGGTGCCGCCCATTTTGGACTGGGAGAAATCTATAAGAAAAATGGTGACAAACAACAGGCCATTGCCCATTTTGAAGCGGCGGCCAGGGATCGTTCCTGGCAACAGGCAGCCTTATATGAAATTGATATGATGAAAAAGTAAAAATTGTATCTGCTCGGAAAGGGGGTGTCATTTAGCGAATGATTCATGTAAAAATACGAGAAAATGAACCATTCGAGAAAGCATTGAGGCGCTTTACCAAGGCGTGTGAGAAGTCGGGTTTAATATCTGATATTAAAAAACATCAGCATTATGAAAAACCGAGTGAACAGCGCAAGCGCCAGGAGAATGCTGCTCGGCGCAAGATCAGAAAGATCATGTCAGAACAGGGTTAAACCAACTCAAGTGTGAATCATGAGTATTCAAGCGAAATTAATGGATGATATGAAAGCCGCCATGAAAGCAGGAGACAAACTGCGGTTGGAGACTATTCGCGGAATTCGTTCTCAGATGAAAAACTATGAGATCGAAAAAGGTCACCCACTCACCGAGGAAGATGAAATTCAGGTTTTGTTGAGCGCCGCTAAAAAACGGCGGGAATCCATTGAACAGTTCCGACAGGTAAACCGCTTGGACCG
>CAYMXZ010000297.1:0-4145 GCA_964394475.1 uncultured Caldithrix sp.
GAGCTTCCTGGCTAAAAAGAAAGATGAAAGGAATTGATTAAAAGTCTCTGCCTTTTTTAATCTTTCATCTTTCATCTTTCTTCTTTTCCTTAGTCGGGGCGACTGGATTTGAACCAGCGACCCCCTGCTCCCAAGGCAGGTGCGCTAACCAGGCTGCGCTACGCCCCGTTTCAAAAATTGGGAACTAAAATTAAAGGTTTTTTCCTACAAAGTCAAGATACCTTTCCCCTTCCCATCATAATAAAAAATTAGCTTTATAAAGCATAGAATCACAACTCTTCATCATACCCCTGCAAAATAAATTCCTCATTTCTATCAAAGCTTAGCTCCCCAACTGTCCATTGAATCCAAAAGGATGCTCTTTTCTTCAAAATCGCAAAGCTTCTGACACCACCTGAAAAGCGGCTTGTTTAAACTCGAATATCCTATTAATTTCCCATAGAAATCGTTGACTATTTTTCCATGAAAAACATTGAAATTAAATTTCATACTCCTTCTCTTTCTAAAATTCACTCCTTTCTACAACATCATCCTTTTATCAGTTTTCAGTGGGAGAAGGAACAAACGGATATCTATTTTCAGGTAAACAGGGGCAGACTAAAATTACGGCTCCAGAATAACTCGGAAGCCGAGCTCATCTTCTATCAAAGAGACGATGACGAAAATGCCCGATTAAGTAAATACTTTATTTATTACCCCGGCCAAACGAATCTTCTAAAAGATCTTTTAGAAAACGCGCTGGGTATCCGTTCTGTGGTTAAAAAAAAGAGAACTCTCTATCAATTTAAAAATGTGCGCATCCATCTAGATGAAGTCGAGAATCTGGGATCTTTCTTGGAATGCGAAGCTGTTGTAGACGACATGACAGATGAAGAGACCAGCAGAAAAAATTTAAATGAATTATTAACCCATCTTTCTTCTTTTTCATTGACACCGGTGGCTCAAAGCTATGTGGACCTTGTGCAGAAAATTATTGTCTAAAAAATTATAGATAAAGTGTACGAAACATGTTTTTCATCCAACGCGGAAACTATTTGAAATATGAGAAAGTAGATGGCAATGAAATATTTGAATCTGCACATCATATGGAAGCGGGCTTACATTTACTCATTCTTTTTTCCGACCTATCAACCGGAATGGAAAAGGGATTTTTATGCCATATGAGAACCTGATCAGTAATAAAATAAAGTTGGAGGTCCGATAAATGAAAGCAGTAATCATGGCCGGTGGATTCGGCACCCGACTTCGTCCCCTGACATCCAACATCCCCAAACCCATGACTCCGGTGATGAACAAACCAATGATGGAGCATATCATCCTGCTGTTAAAAAAATATGGGATCAAAGATATTGTGGTTCTGCTCTACTTTCAGCCTCACGTTATCACTGAATATTTTAAGGACGGCGAAAATTGGGGCGTCCATTTGAAATACATTTACGCCGAATCCGATTACGGAACGGCTGGCAGTGTAAAAAATGCTGAAGAATTGCTGACAGAACGGTTCATCATTATCAGCGGGGACGTACTCACTGATTTCAATTTAAACGAAATCATCCAATTCCACGAACAAAAGGGAGCTGAAGCGACCATTGCCCTCAGCCGGCAAACCAATCCACTGCAATATGGGGTGGTGATAACCAACGATGAAGGAAAAATAACCCGCTTCCTGGAAAAACCTGCCTGGGGACAGGTTTTCAGCGACACCATTAACACCGGCATATATATCCTTGAGCCGCGTGTACTACAACGCATTCCTTACCACGAAGAATTCGATTTCAGCAAAGATCTGTTCCCGGTGATGCTGCGTGGAAATGCTCCACTGTATGGCTGTATTGTCGATGGATACTGGAAAGATGTGGGAAATCTGAATGAATATCTGCAATCCAATTTTGATGCATTAAGCGGTGAGGTAAAACTCTGGCTGTCTGAATATCAGCATCAGAATGGATGCTGGATCCATCCGACGGCTAAAATAGATCCACAGGCAAAAATTAAAGCACCGGTTTTAATTGGACCTCATTCCACGATTGGTGCCGAAGCTATTATTGAAAAAAGCATTATCGGCACTCACTGTACCATTCATCCTCAGGCTAAAATCCAGGAATCGGTTCTCTGGGATAGGGTAACCGTAGGAGAGAATTATCAACTGCGCCAGGATGTCATCGGTTGCCGGACCCGTATTGGTTCAGAAGCATTCATTTCAGAAAATTGTTTCATTAGCGATGATGTGACGATTGGAAATGGAGCGACCATAAAAGCGAACATAAAAATTTGGCCCAATAAAGAGGTCGAATCCGGTGCTACTCTGAACTCCAGCCTGATCCGGGGCGATCGCTGGTTACGCGAATTATTCAGCGAATCAAAAGTAATCGGTCTGGTAAATAGTGAAATCACTCCAGAATTTGCCTCCAAATTGGGGGCAGCGCTGGGCGCGATGGTAGGAATGGATAAAACCGTGATGGTTGCCAGGGACAGTAGTACGGCCTGTCGGATGGTCAATCGTGGTATTATCACCGGGCTGATGTCTACTGGCATTCAGGTATACGATCTACGAAATATCCCCATTCCAATTGTCAGACATCAACTTCGGACGCATTCAGTAGACGCCGGGGTGGTGAGTCGTCTTTCTCCTCGCCATCCCGAAACGGTGGAAATAATTTTTCTGGATAGCGACGGAAGTGATTTGCCCGTAAAAAAGCAAAAGTCGATAGAGCGCCTCTTTTTCGGGGAGGATTTTTTCCGGGCCTCCAGTGAGAAAATCGGTCCCATCGATTTTCCAATTCAGGTCACTGACCGTTACCGATCCGATTTTCTCAATCAGGTGAATGCAGAGGCTATCCAATCTAAAAATTTTAAAGTCGTTATCGACTTTTCATTTGGAGGTGCATCACAAATACTACCTCCTATCCTGGGTCGATTAGGGGTAAAAGTTGTAGCACTAAATGCCTATCTGGAAGGTCACCGCCTGGATCATGATCCGATCGAAAGCCGAAAAACGGTGCAGGAGGTCCAGAATATTGTACCGGTTGTAAATGCCGATGTCGGCTTTATCCTCAATGCCAGTGCCGAAAAAATTTTAGTCATCGATGGCCGTGGTAACCTTTTCGATCACCAACAGTTAATGCTGGCCATCAGTCAGCTGGCACTGGAAACATACGGTTATAAAAAAATGGCCGTTCCAGTAGATGCCAGCATTTTCATTGAAAAAATCTGTGCACAGAAGGGTTGTGATCTCAGTTATACCAGCGGTGATCATCAGGGAATGATGAACGCCGTGATCCAACAAAAAATCCCTTTTGTTGCTGGAACTCGCGGCGGCTTCATTTTCAGCAACTTCCAATTCTCTTCCGATGGGATGTACAACATCGCCAAAATTTTAGAAATGCTCTCCCTGTCAAATAAGACTCTGCAGGATATAATGGAAAAACTACCTCCTATCCATATTCAGAAAACTTCTGTCCCCTGTCCATGGGATAAAAAGGGGCAGGTGATGCGAAACATCATAAAAAATACGGAAGGACAGAAGCGCTTGCTCATTGACGGAGTTCGCCTGATTCTGGATCAGGGAACGGTGCTCTTTATACCCGACAAAGAAAAAGCCTATCTCCATATTCAGACCGATGCACCCACCGCTGAACTGAGCGAGAAACTGCTTCAAAAATATGTGGAATATTTGAACTCCTGGAAAAGTTAAATGAGCACTCATCCGATCAAACGAATCGTTATTGCTACTACCAATGTCCATAAACTGAATGAAATTATCAATATCATGAACCATCCTCCATGGCAAATCCTGTCTTTGCAGGATTTTCCAGACATACCACACATCGAAGAGACCGGTTCTACCTTTCAAGAAAATGCATTGCTTAAAGCCCGAACGGTTTTTCGCCGTACCTCCCTGCTCACCCTGGCTGACGATTCCGGTCTGGAGGTGCATGCCTTAGGCGGTGCTCCCGGAGTTTATTCAGCTCGCTTTGGTGGTGTGGAACGTGACTACGCAGTCAATAATCGCAAATTGCTGGAAAGCTTGCGCCATGTGCCTGCTCAAAAACGTGGAGCCCAGTTTCGCTGTGTGGTGGCCATAGTTGGTCCCCATATCGAAAGAATCGTGGAAGGAGTGGTTCAGGGACATATCATCGAAGAAC
>CAYMXZ010000298.1:0-4104 GCA_964394475.1 uncultured Caldithrix sp.
CTCATTCATTCCCGCAGCGAGGTTCGGGATCTGATGAAAAAGAATAAGCTATTGACCAAAGAACTGGAAAATTTACGGAATATTTCGATAGATGAAATTCCTTCCGACGATCTGAAAGATCTCAACCAGTAGTATAGTCAGTCAAAGGAGAATGTTTTTATGCAATCTTCTGATTTATTCATGGAATTGTTAATCGTTCTGTTAGTTGTGGCTGCTCTGCTGATTATTTATTATTACACGCGAGTATATCGTAAACCCCAGCCTGAAAAAAGTAGTTACCTGGCTGCCCTGGAATTTCTGGCGGATGGCAATGAAAAATGGGCGATTCAAAAATTTAAGGAGACGGTAAGGGAAGATACTGAGAATATCCAGGCTTACCTTCGACTGGGAGATTTGTTAAGAAAAAGGGGATTTGCCAACAATGCATTAAAAATACATAAAGATCTCACCTTTCGGGGAAATGTCTCTGAGGAAATGAGAGTTAAAATTCAATATAGTCTTTTATTGGATTATGAGGCTACCGGAAATTATAAAGCCGCAATTGAACTCGCCAATTCAATCATTGATAATGAGAAATTCTACAAAAATGAAGCGGCTACTCGATTATTAACTTACCTGGAACGGGAGGGAAGATGGCAGGAAGCCTATTCAACCATCAAAAAATGTTTTAAGGATCTGACACCAATCCTGACTAAAAAATTGGCGCTTTATCTGGTTTTTCAAGGTTTAGAACTTCAGGAAAAAAACGAAGGGCGAGAGGCTCGTATTAAATTCAAAGAAGCCATTAAGATTGATCCAGAATGCGCGGCTGCCTATTATTATTTAGGAAAATCGTATTATGTGGAAGATCGATTAGAAGAAGCCATTCGTGAGTGGGAAGATCTCTGTCGTACCCTTCCTAAAAAAGCTCACATCACGTTCAAGGATCTTGAAAGATCGTGGTTTGAATTGGGAAAATTTACAGAAGCGGAGAAATTGTACAAATCAATTTTGAGCAAGGATAATAAGAATATTTATGCCACTCTGGCCCTGGCTGAGATTTATACCAAAAAAGAAGACTTTGACAAAGCCCTTGATGTATTAGCCAGTTTAGACGAAGAGAATCAGCAAAATCCATTAGTCATTGGCTCTCGAGTGAACATATTCGCACATAAAAACCAATATAAGCAAGCCACTCAACATGCACTCGACTTTTTTCAGAAGAGTTACAAGCTGAGTGAAAGGCAGTACGAATGCCAGGAATGTCAATATAAATCTGATGAACCTGTTTGGATTTGTCCCCAATGCAAAAGTATCGACTCATTCAATTATTAATTCTGTTTATTTCATGCACCGTTGTATGGGCAGCAGGGCAGGAACCCGATTATCATCAATTGTATGTCACTGGTCAAATCGCCACCCTGGAACAACTGCTTTCAGACCAGCAAATTACATCACCGGACTGGAAAAAATTTATTGCGGCATTATTCGAAGAAAATTTTGATCAGGCTTTTCAATCATACATTGAGATTTACCATCAAACTACCGATGGTCAATTGCGTTCCGTGATTATTGACCGTGTTTCCCAATACTATTATGCTAAAGGTTTATACGAATCTGCCGAAAGATTATTGGTAGATGAAAAGTTCAGGAGTCAGATTTTTAAAGTTGAAACGGATAAAATTTATTTTGGTATTCAGTTAGGAGCTTTTTCTACCAGAGCCAATGCTGAAAAAGCCCGTCTGGACTTTATGAAGTTGCTTTCAGAGCTCACGATAGTTAGAAAAATATCGGGTGGAAAAGAACTCTACATTATTGTCGCCGGAAAATTTCAAAATAAAGAGGCCGCAGAAGACTACAAAAATCAACTGAGACAAAAGTATGGATATAAAGGGATGGTAATCCAATTTTAAGAGAGATGTGACCTATGAACTCGCAAATTCTCAAGCAAATTCCTCTTTTTTCAGAACTAAGCGATCGGGATTTGGAAAAAATATTTCAGGTGGCCAGTCGCCAGCGCTATCATAAAGATAATATCATCCTGATCGAAGAAGAAGTAGGTTCAACCATGTTTGTCATTCTTTCCGGACGGGTGAAAATATCCCGTATCAGTGATGATGGCAGGGAGGTTATTCTATCCATCTTAAGTGATGGCGATTTCTTCGGCGAAATGTCGCTACTGGATGGCCACACGCGTTCAGCAAATGTCACCGCCATCGAAGAATCAGAATTACTGGTAATCCGCCGCGAAGAATTCTTGCAAATGTTAAAGGAATTTCCGCAAATCGCTATCAATCTTCTCAAAGAATTAGCACAACGAATTCGCAAAAGTGATGAACATATTAAATCTTTGTCCTTGCAAGATGCCACAGGTAGAGTCGCTTCAACCCTCCTCCGAATTGCTGAAGATTCTGGCGTATTTCGCAAAGGACAGGTGGAAATTCAGGAACTTCCGCTGCAACAGGACCTCGCCAATATGGCCGGTACTAGCCGAGAAACTATCTCCCGGGTAATTAAATCTCTCACTGATGATGGTTATTTAAAAAAACAAAGTGGAAAAATTATTATCCTCGATTATGAAAAGTTCAGGTTAAAATTCGCTAAATAGCTTTGCCTTATTAAAAAAATTTATGAAAATAATTATTGCCGGCAAGGATTGGGAGTCTTCTACTTACATTCGTAATGCTATTACCAGTGGTGACTATCAAATTCAACAAATAACGTTTAATCATTTCGTCAGCAAAGCCATAACGCCTACCCCTGATTCTCTTCTCATACTTAACTTTTCTTCAAGTAATCGGAGCGATGTACAGGCCTTGCAATCATTCGTTGCTGAATGGTCGCCGGATTTAAATCGAGTGATTTCCTTTATTCCTCACCATCGTCCTGATCTGCGCCTGGATCTGGCAAAAGCAGGACTACTACACATTCTCGAATTACCATTTTCTCAGTCTGAATTGCGTTTATTGTTCGATGAAATTCTCAAAGAAAATAAATCACCTGCCTCCCAGGCTGGCCGATCGGATGCTATCCAACAATATTTCCAGATATGCGATTCAATACTCCGTCTGGAATCGAATTTTGCAAAGTGTAATAATATGATCCTGCCATATATTTCAAGCCAGCTGAATTTCAGTTCTATTTATTTTTTTGAAGTGATTTCCGAATTCGAAGCTGAATTAAAACACACTTTTCCAGCATCGACGGTTCATCAGAAACTTCAAATTGATTGTCGTTCATTGCTTCCTTCTTTCACCGCTAATTCTTTGATTATCAACGAGAACCTTTTTGGCGATCAACCTATAAATCTTTATCTGAAAACAATTTTGAACATTACCGCTAAAAGTCTTGCGATTCTCCCTGTCATTCAATTTTCAAAACTAAGCTATTTCTATCTTTTCATTAATTCTGAATCACCTGTTTTCACCGAAATTCAGAAAATATTGCTTTATCATTTTCAAAAAATTTTAGAATGGAAGTTCAGTTTTGAGCAGCAGAATACAGATATTAATCAACGTAAACCTGCTTCTTACTCTATCAGCTTTTTCCAGGGAATCCTGGATCAGCTAAATTTTGGAATTGTTATCTTCAATGAAGCTCTTGAAATCAAATATATCAATCGCGAAGGTCGCAAACTTATTAATTTTTCTAAAGATAATCTTTCTTATACAACCCTGACGGATGTTTTCGGGGAACAGAATACCGCAATGATCAAAGCCACAATGAGTTTAGCCAGCGGGGCTTTTGAACGACCCGAAATTGAATTGAAGTCCGGCTCTGGTCAAAAGACACTGGTAGGATTCACCGTAACCGAGTATATCGATCCTATTGATCAGCAGAAGGGATACATTCTCTCTCTAAAAGATATTACCTATACCAAGGAACTTCAGGAAGAAATGATCCGGATGGATCGATTGGCTTCTCTGGGAGTTATGGCCAGCGGTATTGCGCATGAAATCAGAAATCCGCTGGCTGGTATTAAAGCCATTGCGCAAACTTTTGAGGAAGAATTTTCCAAAAATGATCCGAAAAACGAATACGTTAAACGAATAATAAAACAGGTGAATCGGTTAGATGATTTACTGAAATCGTTGTTTTCTTATGACAAACCCCCGAAACCAAATC
>CAYMXZ010000299.1:0-4063 GCA_964394475.1 uncultured Caldithrix sp.
GAGAAATGTTTTTCAAAAACAAATAGTATTCGTAATTTTTTTCTAAGGTCAACTTTTTTTATAAATTTGAGTATGTTATTTTCACGACGACCTGGTGAAGTAAAGGGAAAGATCTTATTCACAAAAAAAATTCAGGATGATGTTAAAATAAATGATGAGGAATAGGTCAATGAAAAAATCGATTTTTATGGTGGTTATTCTGTCTTTAATGACAGGCCTCTTTTTATTCAGTTGTGCGGGATCGAGTCGCAAAGTATCGCGTCTTTCGACCGATACGGTCACTGATCTCAGCGGGCGGTGGAATGATACCGATTCCCGTCTCACGGCCCAGGCAATGATTCAGGATTTGCTTTCCAGGCCCTGGTTGGATGAATACATCGCGGCTACCGGTCAAAAACCGATCCTGATCGTCGGCCAGGTGCGCAATCGCAGCAGCGAGCACATCAATACCGAAGTGTTCACCAAAGACATTGAGCGGGAATTAATCAACTCTGGCAAAGTAACCTTCGTGGCTACTTCCACAGAAAGAGATCAATTGCGTGAGGAAAGACTCGATCAGCAATATTTCGCTTCACCAGAGACTATGAAAGCCTGGGCCAATGAAACCGGCGCTGACCACATGCTGCTCGGTTCTATCAATTCCATCGTGGATTCGGTGGAGGGACAAAAAGCAGTTTATTACCAGGTGAATCTCGAGCTTATCAATATTGAGAAAAACATCAAGGTATGGATTGGTGAGAAGAAAATAAAAAAGCTCATCGAACAGAGTAAGTATACTTGGTGAATATGATTCTAAAAAAGTGCTTTTCTATTGAGTAAAAAGCATATGAATGTGAAAAGGGCGATCGTCATCTTTTTGGTCATTCTGTCTCTGCTATCCTGCGCTCGTCTGAGAACCCGGACAGAATCGGATGATATGATAACCAGCTATCTGGCCAGAGGGGAATTTGCGCAGGCGTTACAACAGACGGATCAATTCAAAGAGAAAGAAGTTTTTCGCAAAAAAGACCGGGTGCTGTATTATTTGAATAAAGGCCTCATCCTCCATTACCAGGGCGATTTTAAAGCCAGCAATGAGCAATTAGAAATAGCCGACCAGACTATGGAAGACCTTTTCACCCGCAGCGTTTCCAGAGCCGTTTTATCTCTCATGCTGAATGATAATGTGCTGGATTACACCGGAGAAGTATACGATAATTTATATGTCAACATCTTTAAAACGCTGAATTATTTGCGTCTGAATGATTTCGAAGGTGCCTATGTGGAGATTAATCGCCTGAACGATAAGCTGCGCGCTCTGGATGTTAAATATGGGGAATGGGTTGATCAGTTGAATGAGGCCGATACCACCGGAATTAAAATTGAAAAGAAAGCCCTTAATTATTATGAAAATGTTTTATCCCACTTTTTAAGTCATCTGGTTTATCGTTCCTGGCGAGAGGTGGATAATTCACGCATTTCATACGATCGGATATTCCGGGCTCGCAGTTTATACTGGCAGGTGTATGATTTCCCGGTGCCAGAATTTTTACAAACCGAGACCAACCTCGACTCAACCTATTTAAATATTATCGCCTTTACCGGTCGTGCTCCGCGCAAATATCCGGTGGGCGGGGAAATCACTACCTTCGAAAATTTTATTGTGGTGTCTGACGTGTCGGGACGGAAAGAGACCATCGCCCTGGTTATGCCCGGCCTCGAAGAAGGTTTTCACTTTAAATTCGCTTTCCCCGAACTCCGCCTGGAACCCTCCCTGGTGCAACGGATTGACATCCTCGTTCAGGAAGGTCCCGCTACCCAACTGGAATTGCTGGAAGATATGGGAAAAGTGGCACTCTACACTTTCGAGACCAAGAAAAACATCATTTATTTTAAAACCATTACCCGCGCTTTGATAAAAGGATTAGCCTCCTTAAAGGCCAAAGATAAACTACAGGATAAAACGAAAACCAAAGACAATTCTTTTCTGAGGAATTTGATTAATTTCAGTGTGGATATGGTGGTCGATGCCACTGAAAATCCGGATCTGCGAGTCTGTTCTGCGCTTCCCCGCTATTGTTATTCGGGCCAGATTAATCTTAAACCAGGCATCTATCAAATCCAGGTGCTTTATTATGGATATGATAACACCCTGTTATATCAAGAATCCTATTCTGACTTTCCAATTAAGCGAGGTTTAAATCTGCTGGAAACTTTTTATTTAAATTAATCTCAAGAAAATAAGTGGTGCCTCCGAGACGAAAAACGGAGTCTCACATCAACAGAATAAAATTTCTTAAAAAAGTTGAATACATGCTTAAGGATGAATCCCATGAACCGTGCAGAGATGATCAGCAGAATAGAAGATCGAAAATTTAAATGGGATATTATTGTTATCGGCGGGGGTGCCACTGGTCTGGGGGTAGCGGTGGAGGCGGCTTCCCGCGGTTATCGGACGCTGCTTCTGGAACAGCATGATTTTGCCAAAGCCACCTCCAGTCGCAGTACCAAGCTTATTCACGGTGGTGTGCGTTATCTGCGGCAGGGCAATATTTCTCTGGTGATAGAAGCACTGCAGGAACGGGGACGGTTGATTAAAAATGCTCCTCACCTGGTTCATCATCAATCGTTTATTGTGCCGGTATATGATTGGTGGAGCGGACCTTTTTATGGAATTGGGCTGAAGGTGTATGATCTGATGGCCGGAACATTAGGATTGGGACCTTCCCACATTTTATCTCGCCGTGAAACGCTGGAGCGAATACCCACTCTGGAAACCAAAGACCTGCGGGGAGGGATTATTTATTATGACGGACAATTTGACGATGCGCGGTTGGCGATAAATTTGGCGCAGACCGCTGCCGAACAGGGGGCAGTGCTCATTAATTATTTTCCGGTGACCAGGCTTCTGAAAAAACAGCAAATAATTCAGGGTGTCGTTGGAGTAGATGCAGAAACCGGTCGCGAGTATGAGTGTCACGCCCGGGTGGTGATAAATGCCACTGGAATTTTTACCGATCATGTTTTACAGATGGACCAACCCAATTCGCGAAAATTCCTCACGCTCAGTCAGGGGGCTCACCTGATTGTGAATAGAGATTTCTTACCCGGGGATTCTGCCATTATGGTGCCGCAGACTGATGACGGACGAGTACTATTTGCGGTTCCCTGGCACCAGAAAGTAGTGGTTGGAACCACTGATACACCGGTAGAGAACCCGACCCTGGAACCGCGAGTATTTGATCAGGAAGTGGATTTCATTCTCAGCCATGCGGCTCGATATTTAAGCAAAGATCCAACCCGGGAAGACATTCTCAGTTTCTTTGCCGGCATTCGGCCGCTGGTCAATTTAGAAAACAGCACCCAAACTGCAGCCATTTCACGTGATCATTTTCTATGGGTCAGTGAAGCGGGTCTGGTCACCATTACCGGCGGGAAATGGACCACCTACCGCAAGATGGCCGAAGATACTGTTAATCAAGCTGCCATCGTGGGCGGATTGGAAGAGCGAGCCAGCGTCACCGAAAATTTAAAGATTCACGGCTGGCTGGAAAACTATGATTTATCCGATCCTTTATCTTATTATGGTGCTGACCTCTCGCCCATTCGAGAAATGATCAGGAAAGATTCGAATTCAGCAGAATTACTGCATCCCCGCTTACCTTATCCGATGGCGGTGGTGTACTGGAGTGTGAAGCAGGAGATGGCGCAAACGATTGAAGATGTGCTGGCACGACGCACCCGGGCTCTCCTTCTGGACGCCAAGGCCAGTCTGGAAGCCGCTCCGAAAGTAGCCAGAGTAATGGCACAGGCAGGCCATTATCCTCAGGAGTGGATCGACCACCAACTGAAGGACTATCAGATTGTGGCGAAGAATTACCTGCCCTGAGCATTTCCAGAACAATTTTTCATGTATTCGGAAAGACAAAAAATAAATTCATTACTCGGACGAAGATATAATCAAAAATTAAATATTTTTTTTCCTGAGCGTGCAGAATTAAAAGGATTCCTGAATTTTTCTTTATAATTTTGAGTCTACTCCGAAAAGTCTGATATTTTTCAGTTAAGTATATAGTTGATCGTT
>CAYMXZ010000300.1:0-3994 GCA_964394475.1 uncultured Caldithrix sp.
GGTCTCAGTAGAGGAATCCCCGGTGGTTTTGGTGACCATCGACGATCAGTCATTTGAATCGCTCCCCTCTCGCTGGCCGTGGCCGCGCAGCTATTATGCCCATGTTATTAAAAATTTAACTGAAGCTGGCGCGAAGGTTATCGGAGTGGATGTCATTCTGGATATCCCGGATATAGTGAATATGGGTAGTGATGAGCAAATGGCTCAATCTATTCAGCAATCGGGTAAAGTGGTGTTGGCTGGTAAAATGGAATATGGGGGAAGAAGTCGCTCATACGCAAAGTTGATTACTCCCATCACGGTGTTGCTGGCGGCCGACAGTGCCTGGGGATTGGTAAGCATGGAAGCCGACCGTGATGGGATTTACCGCCAGTATGTTATTGCTCAACAATATCAGCAGGAACTTCTCCCATCTTTTGGTCTGCAGGTGCTGAAAAAATATTTTGATATGTCCCCCTCTGAACCCATCCGAGTAGACCAGGGAAGTATTCACCTCTCCCGGCTTAGAATACCCCTGTCTTCTGAAGGTATGATGCGGATTAATTTTGCCGGACCAGCAGGCACTTTTCCCCAATATTCCTTCGACAGCGTAATCGATGATGAGCAGTTTAATCTGAAAGAAGATTATGATCTGGATTATTTTTCTACCTCGCTTTTGCCTGATAGCGTTTTTAAAGATAAAATTGTGCTAATCGGATCAACGGTGTCTGAATTGCATGATAACTTCCCCACTCCTTTTTTTGAATTTACCGATCGCTCGGGTCAGGAGCGCAAAGCCGAAATGCCAGGAGTTGAAATTCATGCCAATGCCATCTGGACGATTTTGAATAATTTGTTCTACCGTGAAGCCAATCATTGGCTGGTCCTAATAATGGTATTGTTGCTCATCGCGGTGGTCTATTTGATGGTGTTGCGATTGTCCACCATATTGGCTATTGGCCTTTCGGTGGGATTAATTGTTCTTTACAACCTTTTGCAATTTTATCTTTTTGCCCGTTATCGCTATGTCATGCCTATGGTGATACCGACCATCGGAATGGTGCTGGGATTTATTGGTGGCACTTTACACGATTATATCATCACTCAACGAGAAAAGAAAATGATTATCGGCGCCTTCGAGCGTTTTGTGCCGCAAAAGGTGGTGAAGGAGCTACTGGCTCATCCGGAGAAATTGAAGTTGGGAGGAGAAGAGAGATTTCTCACTGTTTTATTTATGGATCTGGCTAATTTTACTTCGGTATCTGAGCGGCTCAAACCTACCGAACTGGTCAATTTAATCAATCTCTATCTCACCGAGATGACGGATATTGTTTTCAAATATGACGGCATCATCGACAAATATGAAGGCGATGCGCTGATGGCTGAATTCGGAGCGCCGGTGTTTTTTGAAGACCATGCCGTCAAAGCCTGTTATGCGGCTCTGGAAATGCAGGAACGCTTGAAAAAACTTGATCTTTCAAAATATAAAGAAGTACTGACCAGTCTATCCTGCCGAATCGGGATTAACAGTGGACATATGATTGTAGGCAACATGGGCTCTAAAAATGTGTTTGATTATACGGTGATGGGGGACTCGGTAAACCTGGCTTCCCGACTGGAGGGAGCCAACAAAATGTATGGCACCCATATTATGATTAGTGAGGATACCTATAAACTGGCTAAAGATGAGATTATATCCCGACCACTGGATCTTATTCGCGTGAAGGGACGGCAAAAACCAGTTCGCGTGCTGGAAGTGGTGGCGCGACGGGATCAGCCCATACCGGATAATTTGCGGTCCATGCTACCGGTTTTTGTAAATGGAATCCGTTATTATCATACCCGAGATTGGAAAAAAGCAGAGGATTGCTTTCTGTTTTGTCTGAGCTTAATTCCAGATGATGGTCCATCCAAAGAGTATCTGAGAAGGGTGAGGGAATATGCTCAGGAACCACCACCCGAGGATTGGGATGGTGTGTATGTCATGCATTCCAAATAGCAGGCACTTTTTCTCTTCTATTTTTAAAAATAAAAAAATGCGTGATCAAGATTTTTCTTATACCCAAAAGCGTCTTTGTATAGTGCTTGCAGTTTTGAGGGGAACCCATTAAATTCTTTGAAAAAAATTGCATGTATGGCTGAGGAAAAATTTCGCTCTGGTTATGTGGCTATTGTGGGAAAACCCAATGTTGGTAAATCAACCTTACTGAATGCCTTTCTTAATTTTAAATTATCCATCGTTACTCCTAAACCTCAAACGACCCGAAAAAAGATTTTGGGTATATTAAATGGAGAAGATTACCAGATCATTTTTATTGATACTCCCGGTTGGATAACTCCCAAATATGAATTGCAAAAATTTATGATGCATTATGTACAGGAATCCTTGCAGGATGCGGATGTGATCATATTGATGGTAGAGGTATCTGATCAGCCGCAGGATATTGAACCCATTTTTCAAAAACTGTTTTCTTTATCTAAAAAAATCATACTGGTGATTAATAAAATTGACGAGATTTTTAAAGATAAATTATTGCCACTCATCGATGAATATCAGAAAAAATATCTGTTTGAGAGCTGTGTTCCCATCTCTGCGCTACAGCAAGATGGGATTCAGCGTTTATTAAAAGAAATATTGAAATATTTACCTGTTCATCCTCCGTATTTTCCTTCGGATTATACCTCCGATCAAACTGAACGATTTTTTGTTACCGAAATTATCCGGGAGAAAATTTTTCAGGAATATGCGAAAGAGATTCCTTATGCCTGTCACGTGGAACTGGAGGAGTTTAAGGAACAGCCTGGACGGAAAGATCTGATTCGGGCTGTCATATATGTCGACCACGATTCACAAAAGGGAATTATCATTGGTAAAGGCGGACAGGCGTTGAAGAAAATAGGTGAATTGGCCAGAAAGGACATCGAAACTTTTTTGGGGCGGGAAGTGTATTTAGAACTGTTTGTGCGGGTGATGCAAAATTGGAGGAAAAAGTCCTCATCCCTTAAAAAGTTAGGATATTAGAGAAAGATGGTCATCTAAAAAGTGATTGAGTGAATTCTGAGTTATGGGTAAGAAGCTCATTCTTTTCGATGTGGACGGAACATTGATTTTTAGCAAGGGAGTTGCGCCCCGCTTAATGGCTGAGGCGGTAGCAGAGCAGGTGGGGATGCCTGTGCCGTGGACGATCAATGATTTTGTGGGAAATACGGACCGCAATATTATTTATACTTTATTGAATCGTCACGGAGTAAGGGAGGCGATGATAGAGCAAATAACCGATCAGGCGCTGGAGAATTATCTGAAGAAGCTGGAGCAGGAATTAAAAAAAGATGATGTGATAACTGTCTTAGCTGGTGTGAAGCCGCTTCTTTTTGCCTTAAAAAATGATGGACGTTTTGCGCTGGGGCTTTTGACTGGGAACATTTTACGCGGTGCCCAGCTTAAGTTGGCAAAGGATGATTTGTTTAGTTATTTTCCAATCGGCGCCTTCGGAGATGATGCCCTGAACCGGGAACAACTGCCATCATTCGCTATTCAGCGGGCAGAAAAATATTATGGACATTTTTTTAATAGGACGGATATCTGGATTGTAGGTGATAGTATTCCGGATATCAAATGCGCTCATGCCAATCATTTGAAATGTCTGGCAGTAGCCAGTGGACATGTCAAGGAAGAAGAATTAGCGGCGTATCATCCAAGCGCGTTGGTAAAAGATTTACAGGAAACAGAAAAAATCATTCAGATTTTGCTAACCTGATGGGATTATTCAAAACATTGTGACGAATATTTTCTAACGATTTGATATTATGAATAATATGTCCATATTATAACCTTTGCCACATAAAAACCACTAAATCGGCCTGTAGCAATTGATAGCTGTTTTGGCCTCGAAATATCCGATTATTTTTCCCAGCGTTATTTTTTAATTTTTCATTGTTTGGTATTTTCCGTAGGGGTTTGATTTATCAAACCCGAATTCATCAAACCCGGATTTATTAAACCCCGATTTATCAA
>CAYMXZ010000301.1:0-3966 GCA_964394475.1 uncultured Caldithrix sp.
GTATAAACCTGACCCCATAGTACCCCACCAGATGCAGCCATCTTTATCTTCCAAAATAGCCGTTACGTCAAATTTCCCGGTAGATTCAAGGTTTTTTTGCCCAAATTGATAATTTTCAAACTGATTTTTTCGTTTGTCAAATTGATTTAAACCGCCTCCCATTGTACCTACCCAAATAGAACCCTGATTACCTTTTGATATAGTTAGAATTCTATCATCACTAATACTATTGGGGTTAGACGGATCATGCCGAAAGCTGATGAAAGAATCTTTATCCGGATCGAAGAGATTTAATCCGCCGGCATTTGTTCCTATCCATAATTTGCCTTCCTGATCGACGAAGAGAGCCGTTATCCAGTTATCAGAGAGAGAGTTTTTATCATAAGGATTATGTTTATACACAGTAAAATTATAACCATCATAACGATTAAGACCTTCCTGGGTACCTAACCAAAGGAATCCGTACTCATCCTGAGCAATTGCTAAAATAGTGCTCTGGGATAAACCATTTTCCATGGTAATATGTTCAAAAACGAAATTATTGGGGCCGGCAAAAATCGGAGATAAGCAAAAACCTAAAAGGAAGAATTGGATCTTCAAAGCAAGAAAACATTTCCTGGCTGAAAACACAGATAGCCGAAAATTCCGAAAAAACTTTTCAGACATTTTAATAGAAATAATCATTTTGTTTTCTTACTAATCACTATTTTCATAAACATTCAATTCTATATTCGGTTTAAAAAACAGAATCTGAAATTACAAAACACAAATTTTAACAATAACTTTATGAATTGTGTTGATGTTCTACGTGATAGGTATGCTAAAATGGAAAAAGTTTATGAAATGTTTTTAATGCGGTGATAAGCCGGCTAAAAAAAGCACCAGAGAAGAGTAAATACTATTCAGAAAAGAGTGAGGAATTTTTGAAGATTTTGCCCCATTGAATATTTCTACCGGAGCTTTTTGAATTGATCGAAAAGTTCCTGTAATTTATTCTGAATTTCAATTTTTGATAATATCATGAGTGCTTGATTTATATCTTCCACACTTTTCGCCGGCAGTGAAAGCGTAATACTTGAATTTTCTAACGTTTTATCCCACGAAATCTGAGCAATCTCTCTAAAAAAATCCGGAAAAGAATTAATCACAGCTTGAATATGTGTATTGCTCCTATGTAGAAGCGGCCACCGTTTTTCAGCGATAACAGTTTTTATATGATGAATTTTTTGCTGTACAGTCATTTCACGCTGTAGAATGTTTTCAATTTCTAATAATTGAAAAGTCTCGTTGACTTTGATTTTATTCTGTAAGGCAATATCCTGAATATTTTCCATAAGCTGTGTCAGTTCGAATCCATTTAATTTTAAGGCAGCAGCCATTTTTAACCATGGTAAGTAAGAGGCAAGAGAATAGTGCATTATACGATTGATAATTTTTAAAGAAAAATCCATTTGATGAAAATATTTTTGTATCCATAAGGGAAGTAACATTGCTCTGGTGGACACTTCATTTATTTCAGGTATTCGTGATATTTCGAGAATCTCTGATATTTGTTGATAGGTATCTCGATTTAAAAAGCGGCGCGCCAGGTGGATTACTTTACATTGTTCAATGGCGGTTAACTTTCCAGTTGTTAGATTCAGGTGTAAAGCAGAAAGGAAAGTCCTGGACAAATCTTTTTCTGAAAAGATAGAAACTGGGATGTGAGACATCTTTGCCATTTTCGCTGCCTGCCAGCGGCGATGACCGTCGATAATTTGATACCCATCTTTCTGAATTACCCAGATGGGATTTATAATCCCCTGGTTCTTTATGGATTTTTGCAAATGATGATTTTTTAGCTCGTAATGATAACAAAAATGAAAAGGCTTTTTGATGTCCTGAGTACAAATTAATTGGGTTCTCATCGCTTTATCATATTTAGTGAAATACTGTTTATCTCATTTTCTCATACAATTTAGTTTCTTAGTTTGATTGCCCAGAATTACCAGGCAAGACCAATCGTTAAAAATCCACTCTTAAAAAAATTAAACAACAGAATCAAGACTTAATCATCTTCAACACTGATTTGAAGTTTTAAAATGAGTACCATATTCAGAAATGTTTAAATACGCTCTTTTAAAAAATAGAAAACAAGAGAATAATCCACTGTCGTTATTAAAAGTATAATTTTCTTACTATAAAACAAGAAAAAAAATTCTCCTCATCCTGATGGACAGGTATGATTATCATCCGTTGCAGACCGAAGAAATAAACATTTCAAAATGATGTTAGTTCTCTATACAATTTGAGATCAATTTGAAATTGCTATTCCGAAAAACCAATTTGCATTTTAATTAACACTTTGGTTCACGCCATATAGCTTCAGACCCATTCCTAAAAATTCAGCGGAGAGAATTTTCTTCTAAAAATCACCAAATTTGATACCCTGTGCCAGAGGCAATTCATCTCCCCAGTTGATTGTATTGGTTTGCCGCCGCATATAGGCTTTCCAGGAATCAGAACCTGATTCACGTCCCCCCCCCGTTTCCTTTTCTCCACCAAATGCTCCGCCTATTTCAGCACCGCTGGTTCCGATATTGACATTCGCAATTCCACAATCTGAACCTTCAGGTCCTAAGAAATACTCAGCCTCCTTAAGATTTTGGGTAAATATGGCCGATGAGAGACCTTGCGGAACATTATTATGCAGACGCAAGGCTTCTTCTCTGGTTTTATATTTCATCACATATAAAATAGGAGCAAAGGTTTCGGTTTGAACAATTGAATAATGATTCTCCGCCTCGGCAATACAGGGAGTCACATAGAATCCCCCTTCATATTTTTTACCCGTTAGCACCTCACCCCCATACAAGATCTTACCACCCTCTTTTTTCAATTGTTTTAAGGCTAATTGCATCGTTTCTACGGCGGCCTGATCGACCAACGGACCCATGACAGTGCTTTCCTCCAGTGGATTGCCAATACTGACCTGTTGATATGCTTTAATAAGCTGGTCGACAAACTTTTTATAAATATCTTGATGAATAATCAAACGTCGGGTGGTTGTACAGCGCTGACCTGCTGTTCCAACTGCACCAAACAACACGGCCCGCAAAGCGAGATTTAAATCAGCTGAATCGGTGATAATTATTGCATTATTTCCTCCGAGTTCCAGAATGGTTCTCCCTAATCGCCGAGCCACATGTTCAGCCACTCGCTTCCCCATCGGGATACTTCCGGTAAAACTGATTAATGGAATCCGCTGATCATCCAGCATTTTTTGGCCAATGGTTGACCCTGAGCCAATCAGTGTATTAAAAATTCCTTTCGGTAAGTTTTGCTCTTTGACGACGCGATCCACAATATTCTGCACCGCAATGGCACACAGCGGTGTTTGACTACTGGGTTTCCATATCATCACATCACCACAGACGGCCGCTAATAAAGCATTCCAGGACCATACGGCTACTGGAAAATTAAAAGCCGTAATAATTCCAATTATTCCAAGTGGATGCCATTGTTCAAACATCCGGTGTTTAGGCCTCTCGCTTTGAATCGTGAGTCCATACAATTGACGGCTCAATCCGACTGAAAAATCGGCAATATCAATCATCTCCTGAACTTCTCCTTTACCCTCAGCCAAAATTTTACCCATTTCGAGGGTAACCAGACGTCCTAAAATATCTTTGTATTTTCGCAATTCTAATCCAATCAGACGAACCACTTCCCCTCGCTTGGGGGCAGGGATGTTCCGCCAAACTTCAAATGCTTTCTCGGCTCTTTGAACAACCTCCTCATATTCTTGAGGACCGGCCTGAAAAACTTCAGCAATTACCTCCCCGTTGATCGGAGTAATCGATTTAAGGATGGGATTTCTTTCAGAACCAATCCATTCTCCATAACTGGCACCATAATTTTTTTTGTGAATACCTAATTCTTTCAGAAAAGAAAGATCGATTTGCATGATGCGACCTCCAATAATTT
>CAYMXZ010000302.1:0-3958 GCA_964394475.1 uncultured Caldithrix sp.
GAGATAATCAGGATTTCGCGGATTCCGGCCAGCATTAGGGTTGACAGCGGATAGTAAATCATCGGCTTATCATAAATCGGCAGAAGCTGCTTACTGATCGCCTTGGTAAGTGGATAAAGCCGACTGCCCTGTCCACCTGCCAGAATAATTGTCACCACATTCGGCATAACTCACCTTTTCGTCATCTTCACTACTTGAACCTAATTTTGTTACAATTATAATAAATAATATTCGCTTAAAAAAGAGGTCAAATCGATTCCTGGATTTTTTTCCATACACCACAGCATCAAAGCCAATTTCGCACAGGGTTGAGATGATTTTTCACCGATGTAGATATGAGAATTTGCTCAACTTTTTCATTCATGGTGCGTACCAGATTCCGCACTTCCTGAAATTTTTTATATGCTTCAAGCGTGCGATGCAGCGGATATATCGATTTATTGGTCAATAATGGATCAGCGTCCGGAGGAAATAAACCGTCCTGTACGGCACGCTGAAAGTCAATAGTTCCAGGGATGGGTGAATAGGACGCCAGGCGAATTTTTATTCCCAAGGAATGAACAAAATTGATACTGTCATAAATTTCATCAAACGATTGATGAGGCAATCCCATTAATACATAGGCTTCCAGTTGCTGGGGTGGGAATCCTGCTTCTACTAAAAAATGCACAGCGGTCTTTAATTCATCTGGTGTCACTTTATTTTTCATATCGGCAAAACGCTCAGGATTAGATGTTTCGAAACTCAGCCGAATGGTGGTAAAACCGCTTACTCGAAATAAAGCAGCCATTTGCTGATCAATATATTTGGCATGCAGACCATTGGGAGTATGAAAACGGACTTTGACTCCACGATCAATGATGTGCTGCAAAATAGGGATGAGGCGTTGATGTTTGTTTAATAATAAGGCATCGTCATAAAAAGCAATATCACTGACCTTAAACCTCCTTACCTGATCGATAATTTCCGCTACCACAGCTTCCGGTTGGCGCTGAGTATAGGGACCGCTGATTTTATCGGTTGCACAGAACGTACAGCGGTAGGGACAGCCACGGGACGTTAAAACCACTATATAATCCAGATGGTGGTACAGATCAAAAGCCGGGGGCGGAAATTCATCCAATGACGCAGGGGAATGGGAATGCCGAGGCGCCTCAGGGATTATATCGGAGAGCAGTTTTTCGATTTGTATTTCTCCAGGGCCGGTCACCACAAAATCGGGTTGCAAAATTTGACGGGCATGTTCGGGCAGAAGTGTGGCGTAAATTCCGCCTAAAATAACCGGGACTCCCGGGAATATTTGACGGATAATTTCAATCACCCGTTTCGGTCCCAGATACCAGTAGGTCATAAAAGACGTCACCAGTACCGCGGAAGGTTTCTGCAACTTTTTTAATTCTGAAATAAAAATATCTTCCGGGATACCATAGCGAGCAAAATAGCGAGGAACAAAATCAAAAACAGCCGGTTTCTCAATCCTTTGACGTAAGAAATGTCCCGTTCCGTATTTTTTCACTTTTGGTGGAGGAAGGTGCGGATTGCTCAGGAGTCCCGGATGGTATTTATCCATACAATCGATATAATCGATTTCATAACCAATGGAACGCAGATAGGAAGCCAGGTAAAGCAATCCGACAGGTTTGCTCCACAAATCGAAAGCCGTAAAATCGTAAATCCAGGGATTGATGAGAAGCAGACGGGGATTTTTTCCTACAAGGCTCATGGTTTTAAAAACATTGATGAATAGTGCCCAATTTTTGGTTGAAAAGATATCAATACATAAAAAGAATTACCATCGGTTCATCAAACGCACTTCAATTCCTTCAAATTCCGGTCGAAATACACAGATGCCACCAATGCAGACTTTCCCCTCGCGTCGACTGCCACCAAAGACAGTCAAATCAAAATCATCCAGAAAATGGATATCCAGCTGACCGGCCAGCCACACATCTTGCCGGGATTGTTGATCGGTCGACCTTTCTGCTAATACAGAAAAAGTAAAACGCGGGGATCGATCCAGGCTTAACGTATACAACTGATTATAGAATTGTCGATCATTATACTGGATAGTAACATGCTGATGTTCGACAATCAGTTTAGTGGAATAGAGATCTAAAAATCCCCACTTTGCCGATCCGACGACATTTAAATAGCGGGCTTCCGGATCTTTTTGTTCCCCTGCCCCACCCACCACATTGAGCACATCCGCCGGATCCCACTCCAGCTGTCCATAATATTCTCGATAGATCAGCAATCCGGCATGATTCTCTGTTTTACTATGGCTCAGCGTCATAACAAACTGGTCATGATGAGTATAAGTCAATTCAAGCAAATAACCTTTTTCATCATTGGCATTCTGCACCAACTGATGACGATTCAGCAGAGTGAATAGATGATCGCGAGCCACGACTGGTGGATTATTATAGGTCAATTCGGAAGGTGGATTTTTCGCTGCGGTTCGCTCCGTGAGATCAAACTGATCATAATTTTTATATTCAACTAAAAAAGTAAAAGGAGACTTAAAAAGATTTCCCATGACATAAAAGGCTTTTGCTTTCTGATCATCTTCCGGGAAATCTTTCATCGCCCTCTCCACATAAAAATTTCCCCAATTAAAATTTAGAGCGGTATGGATGCTTCCCCAGTGTACCCGGCCTTTCAAAGGGAGATTAGTAGTAACATAGCTGCTTCCAAGATGAATATATCTCCATGGCTTGACTGTGAAGGTTCCCCCCTGCAGAGCATCTCGACGCCGACCGCGACGATCGCGCATGCTCCCGCCCACGATTTGAAAATCAATAAAATCGTGATAATATTCCGCCTTCACTCCATCCAGATTCGTATCCCAGCGCAACATGCGATTCTCAAAAGAACGAAGCACTAATCCACGACCAAACAACGAATAGAAATTACCAATAGTGAGGATCAATTTATCCTTTTTATATTCTAAAAAACGTTGCGATATGCCCTGTCCTACTGAATCCTGAGAGTAAGGCTGAGGAGGGAGATGAAATTCATAACGCGCTCCCAATCTCAGCTGTTTATATCCCAAAGAGATGTCCGCCCAATTCTCAAAATAAACAGTATCAAGATCGGTATCGTAAGCATATTCTAAATAATTATTCCCGCTAAAATTAATTTGGGCTGAAAGTGAAACAGCCAGGCATGAGTAAAATAAAACCGAGAAAATTAAAAACCGCAGATCAGGTTTTGCCATCAGATTTTCCAGAATTTTCTAAATTGTTTCTATTTTTTTACTTTAAGATCACCCACTAAATTCTTTAAGGAAGTAAAAATAAAAACTTAGTCGGACAGTAACTTTTTAATTTGCTTTTCCAGTTCTTTTTCATCTCCCATTCGATACCCCACATGCGTATAAACAATAAGACCTTCAGAATCGATGAGTACAGTGTAGGGAGGTACTTTGCCCTGATAAAGTTGAATGACTTCATTATTGGTATCTAACAAAATTTTATATGGGTAATTATGGGATTTGACGAAACTGCCTACCCGTCCAACCGTTTTCGGATCATCGATAGAGATAGCCAGGAATTGAACTTCTTTTTTAGAATAGGTATGGTAAAGCTTTTTCATATGTTTGAGTTCTTCAATGCACGGGATGCACCAGGTTGCCCAGAAGTTGATCACGATAGGACCCTTACCCAGATTCTGGGATAATTGAAAATTTTCTCCTTCCAGAGTTTTCAGAGTAAAATCGGGTGCTTTTTTTCCGGTGAGCGGTTCATCCTGCGCGAGAAGAAGTGGTACACTAAAAATTATTATGAGAACGACAATGGTAATTTTTTTCATTTGTACCTCCGATATAAAATTTCCCTATCATAATGCCATGACAAAATGTTCAGAATCGGGGGTAACGTGTCCAGCCCGATTGCACCACGGCCTTCGTCACCGAATTCTGAACAAAGGCCACAACGGTCAAATCATCTCCCCATTCGCC
>CAYMXZ010000303.1:0-3950 GCA_964394475.1 uncultured Caldithrix sp.
CCTGAGGAGGTTTTTTATTGCAACTATTTTTATTCGACCATCGGGAATTTCTGATAAAGGCTTTCCTTAATATAAAAGGGCTTGAAATCAAAAATTGCTCAATGTATATTTTCCAATTAAAAAAACGGATAAGCGAAGGATAGACGGATAGTAATGGCGTATTTGAATCAAGCGGTATTGTTATTGAATCAAAATTATGAACCGCTGAGCGTATGCAATGTGAAACGAGCGGTGGTGCTTATTTTTCTTGGCAAGGCCGAAATGGTCGAGAAAAATTCCGGTGTACTGCGTTCGATCAGTCAGCAGATGACCATCCCCAGTGTTATCCGTCTATCACGACAGGTTCAGGTGCCACATAAAAGGATTTTGCTTAACCGTAAAAATTTGATGATTCGTGACAATCATACCTGTCAGTACTGTGGAAAAAAAGTACAGCCTTTGACCATCGATCACGTGATTCCCAAACAATATGGTGGGACGGATAGCTGGGAAAATCTGGTGGTAGCCTGTCAAATCTGTAATCATAAAAAAGGTAACCACACTCCTGAGCAGGTGGGAATGAAACTGATTCAGAAGCCACGCCGACCGCACTATTTTTTCTATCTGTATAAAATCATCGGAATTAAAGATGATCATTGGAAACCCTATTTATTTCTGAAAGATTAACCACTCTTACCGAATCACTTTTTATTTATATATTTTTTCCCCGTCCGCTTTTCATTGAAATATAAAATTTTCCTGAAAAGACACTTTTTAATGAACTGATTCATTTGTAAATTTGGTGAAATTTTAAAAACGAACAGTTAGATACGATGGTGAAAGTGGTAAAAAATAAACGGGTGCTGAGCGGGATTCAGCCATCTGGCGAATTGCACATCGGAAACTATTTCGGTGCCATTCGCCAGCACATTGCTTTTCAGCATGACAATGAATGCTTCTACTTTGTGGCGAATCTGCACGCCATGACCTCCATTCAGGACCGGAAGAAATTAGAACAGGCTACTCTGCAGGTGGCCATCGATTATCTGGCCCTGGGCCTGGATCCCCAGCAGGCAACTTTATTTATCCAGAGCGATATTCCCGAAGTGACTGAATTGACCTGGATTCTTTCCACCATCACTCCCATGGGATTGCTGGAAAGAGCTCATTCTTACAAAGACAAAGTCGCAAAGGGTATCTCGCCCAATCATGGCCTGTTTGCCTACCCGGTTCTAATGGCAGCCGATATCCTGATTTATGATTCGGAAATTGTACCGGTAGGAAAAGATCAAAAACAGCATCTGGAAATGACTCGTGATATGGCGTTGCGTTTTAACAGCATCTTCGGAGATACCCTGGTGGTTCCGCAGGAATTCATCATGCCCGACGTGGCAGTAGTTCCCGGTCTGGATGGCCAGAAGATGAGTAAAAGCTACGGAAATACCATTGAAATTTTCCTGGATTATAAAACTTTAAAACAGAAGGTTATGAGCATCGTAACTGATTCCACGCCCCTGGAAGCTCCTAAAGATCCCGATAAGAATAATGTGTATGCGCTTTATAAACTTTTTGCCACCCCGGATGAAGCGCAGGAGATGCGTAAAAAATTTCTGGCCGGCGGGTATGGTTATGGAAGTGCTAAAAAAGAACTGTTGGAAAAGATTTATACCTACTTCCAGCCAGCCAGAGAGCGACGGGAAAAATTGATGAAAGAAAAGGGCTATGTGGAGGAGGTGCTAAAAGCAGGTGCGGAAAAAGCCCGGCAGAAGGCGCAGGAAGTGATGAATCGGGTACGCCAAAACTGTGGAATATTAAAATTTATATAAACCCGAAGATTTATCGAGAAACTTTACTCAAAAATGTCCTATAAAATCAAACTACCAGTATTTGAAGGCCCCTTCGATCTGCTGCTTTTTCTGATCAAAAAAAATGAAGTCGATATTTACGATATACCGATTGCCGAGATTACTCATCAGTATTTGCAATATCTGGAAATGATGCAGTTACTGGATCTGGATATTGCCGGGGAATTCATCGAGATGGTAGCGACCCTGATGTTGATAAAAGTGCGAATGCTGCTCCCGCAACCTCAGGTAGGTTTAGATGAAGAGATTGAAGATCCCCGCGCTAAGCTGGTCGCCCAATTGCTGGAATATAAACAGTTTAAGGAAGCCTCTTTTTCTCTGAGTGACCTGGAAAATAAACAGCGTCGATATTTTTCCAGAGCTGTGCCGGCCGTAAGCACTCACCATCCATCCGCCGATGATAATGATCTTTTTCTGGAAGATGCGTCGTTATTCGACCTGCTGGCTGCTTTTAAAAAAGCACTGGATGAAATGCCCAGGGTGACGGTTCATCAGGTAAATATCATCCGGGTGACGATTGAAGATCAGGTGAAGTTTATCTTTCAGCAAATCGGTGAGCGACCTTATATGCTGTTCCGCGAAGTTTGCCAACCATTGAAAACAAAGATGGAACTAATCGTTACTCTTATGGCCCTTCTGGATCTGCTTCGCTTACAATTTTTATCGGCCAAACAATCAGAAGTATTTGGTGAAATTCGACTGGTGGTATTGCAACCCCTATCACTGGAAAAATATTTTGAAATTCGGGATAAAGACATCTTCTCAACCAAATCTGCCGAGACCGTGGTTCAGGCTTCCTCACCTCAGTAAAATACCTCCCCCTGTACGAAATTGATAACCATTTGAAAGTGGCGGTATAATTATGTATCTTTATTCCTCTTAAATGATGATAAATGGGTAAGGTGAGACCTTCGATGGAAGCGTCAAACGAAGATAAGAAAATATATTATAATGTGCTGGAAGCCCTGTTGTTCTCCAGCGAAACTCCGTTAAGTGCGGCCAAAATTCGGGAAATAGTTCCTGCGCTCACCACCCGTGAAATTGCCACCGCCGTACAGTGGTTAAATGAAACCTATCGTTCTTCAGCCCGGTCTTTTGAAATCAGGGAAATTGCGGGAGGTTACCAGATATTTACCTTGCCAGAATATGCCGTTTATGTTGAACGTTTACATCAAAGCAAGCAGAAATCACGGCTATCTCAGAAAGCTCTGGAAACCCTGGCCATTATTGCCTATAAACAACCCATCACCAAACATGAGGTGGAAGAAATCCGAGGCGTTAACGTGGACGGAGTAGTAAAGACGTTGCTCTCGCGTAATTTGATCACCATTTCGGGGCGGGCCAAGGCTCCCGGCAATCCTTTCCTCTATATCACGACCAAGAAATTTTTAGAATATTTTGGACTGCGCTCTTTAGAAGATCTCCCGAAACTGAAAGAGATAGACGAGTTAATAGATGTGGAGGATGAACGGTTTCCACACCGTGAGACTATTCTGAAAGAAATGGAGTTAGATGAGTTGGGTTTGAAAGCAGAGGAAAATAATTCTTCTGGAGGGGATAATTCTGATGGAAAAGAATCAGATCCGGCTTAATCGTTACCTGGCTTTATGCGGTTTAGGATCTCGCCGTAAATGTGACGATCTGATTGCCAGCGGAGCTATTAAAGTAAATGGTAAACTGGTCACTCAAATGGGAGCACGAATTGATCCACGCAAGGATCGGGTGGAATTTTATAATAAAGTCCTGACGCCTGAAGACAAGCATATTTTTATTTTGTTGAATAAACCTTTGCATACTGTGACGACCGCTAGCGATGAAAAGCGCCGTAAAACTGTACTGGATGTGGTGCAAGTTGATCAGCGGATTTTTCCGGTAGGCCGTCTGGACTATGAGACCACGGGGGCTCTTCTGCTGACCTCGGATGGCAAGTTGGCTTATTTTCTTACTCATCCCCGTTATCATGTGCGGAAAGTCTACCGGGTTTTGTTGGACAGGCGCATCCGACCTATCGATCTTCATCATCTGCGGCATGGAGTAGAGTTAGACGATGGCAAGACTGCCCCCTGTCGAGCCGAAGAGATCCGAATTATCGATAACGCCAGTCTG
>CAYMXZ010000304.1:0-3903 GCA_964394475.1 uncultured Caldithrix sp.
ATGTGGTTTTGAATTCTTTCATCACTGGATTCGGAAATAATTCTGCCTCCTTGCTAGCCGGACTGGCAATTATTCCGACTATTTTCTCTCTTACGCCAACTCTTATTGAAGCAGAAAATGCATTGAAAGCAGGAAATGATGGATTGAGTTTTATTGTCATTCCTCAACTCTTTGGAAAACTTCCCGGCTCGTCATTTTTTTCATCCATTTTTTTTCTTGCCCTTTTTTTCGCCGCTTTAACCTCGCTGATTTCCATGCTGGAATTAGCTACTCGCATATTTATCGATTTCGGCCTACCCCGAACCAAAGCCCTCCCATTCGTCGGCCTACTTACCGCCGTATTGGGTCTACCTTCCGCTTTTTCATATTCATTCTTCCAAAATCAAGATTGGGTATGGGGATTAGGCTTAATTATCAGCGGTAGTTTCTTTTTGTTTGCCGTATTACGTTTTGGAGTTAAAAATTTTAGAAAAGAATTTGTTAATATTATTTCTGACAATACCAGAGCTGGCCGTTGGTTCGAAGTATTTCTGAAATACTTTATTCCGGTCGAAGCTATTCTGCTAATCGGCTGGTGGTTCTATCGCTCGATTAAATGGAATCCCCATAATTGGTATAATCCTTTTCAAACGGACTCTTTAGGCACGTGCGTCGTGCAATGGATATTACTCATTTTCATATTGATATCATTGAATAAACTATTTATTCGTTTGCTGAAAAAGGTCAACATGTGAAATGAAAGTTACAGCCATATTCATGATGATTTTAAGTTTCACTATTATTTGGGGCGGTTTTCTCTTCTTTATTAAAAAATTACAAGAGAAAGAGAAATTAAAAAATTCTAAAAATTAACCAGAAAGTTACCTGCTGATGATATATTATCCACAAGCTGTCAAAGAAATTGAGCAAGGTCATATCGAACCGGCCTATCTTCTTTTCGGAGAAGAACAATTATTAGCCGATGATCTGATTAAGCGAATTAAACTGAAATATTTAATCACACCGGAATCAGAGCTAAACTATTTTTTACGTTATGGTAATGAAGAATGTATGGATGAGGTGATCTCTTTATCAGCAGGGCGTGGATTATTTTCAGAAAAAAAATTGATTATCCTCAAAGAAGCGGACTCCCTGCATCAGCCGGAAGTAGAGCGTCTGTTGAATTTATTGCGCAAACCACATGAGGATATTTGCTTTGTTTTACACGCCGCTATCCCCAACCTTTACCAAAGTCAATTGAAAAAAATAGAATCAATGGTTACCAGTGTAAATTTATTACCACTTCGGCCAGATGAATTAAAGAACTTTATCATAGAAGAATTTAAAAAGCATCATCTATCCATTCAATCTGAGGCAGTTGACCTGTTGTTATTCATGGTAGGAAATCAGTTAGCCGATCTGCTGATGCAAATCCAGCAGATAGCCCAATTGGTCAATCAACATGTGGTGATTGATACCCATACCATTCAGGACATCGCAGGAAGTTACGCCAATCAAAATATATTTGAATACACGCGCTTATTGGGCAACCGGGAATCGAAAAAAGCGCAATATGTGTTGACAAATTTGATTGAAAGCGGACAAAATCCACAGCATATTATTTTCCAGATCATTCGGCATTTTACGACGCTCTGGAAAATTAAAGGTCTCAGCCGGTCAGGGATCAATCAACCAGAACAATTGCTCAAGGAATTAAAAGTATTCCCCAGGTACCTCAATGAGTATATTGAGCAGAGCAAAAAGTGGAGATCGATCGAATTGCAAAAGATCTTCACCTATATCACTGAAGCGGATAGAAATTTAAAAAATAACAGTTTAGAACCACAAATTGTTCTTGACATATTAAACTATAAAATAATAAATTCAAATTAAATAATTGGGAACTTCAGAAAAAATGTTAACGTTAAAATTTCGGTTTTATTCATGATAACAAAGACCATAGATGAGAAAAAACCAAACATATCAGATGAGCAGCTTATTGCGCGTTTTCAACTGGGAGATGTTCAAGCATATGATATTTTGGTACACCGCTATAAAGATCAATTGTTGAATTTTGTATTTCGTTTTGTGGGGAATCGCACTGATGCTGAAGATATTATTCAGGAAACTTTCCTAAGGGTCTATCGCAATAAACATATGTACAAAGAAATTGCCAAATTTTCTACCTGGGTTTACACCATTGCCGGAAATCTTGCCAAGACTGAACTTCGTCGCCGCAAGCGACATAAAATTTTCTCGGTCAGCAATTTTGTTAATGAAGAAAAAGATTTTGACATCCCTGATCGCGACCACAGCCCCGAAAAAAAAGTGGACAGCAGTATTCAGGAATCGATTATCCAGAAAGCAATCGAAAAATTACCCATAAAATTTAAAGAAGTCATTGTTCTCCGTGATATCCAGGGTTTTGCTTATGAAGAAATCAGCCAGATACTTAATATTCCTTTAGGAACTGTAAAATCACGGGTAAACCGGGGTCGGTTAAAACTGCAGGAAGATCTAAAATTCCTATTCGAAAATACACAAAAAAATGTCGTGGAAAGATAGAGAAAGGATTGCCTATGACGAATTGCGACAAATTCAAACTACACTACTCGGATTATATTGACGGAGAACTTCCGGCCGATCAATGCCAGGAGGTGGATCATCATCTTGCGCTGTGCCCCACCTGCCGCGAAATTGTAAGACAAATGAAAATCATTCAACAAAGCCTGAGACAAATTCCCCAAATCACAACTTCACCTGACTTTGTAACGAAACTGAAACAACAGATATTACAACAAAATCCGAATCGTTCTTTTGCTACTTTTCCATGGCAAAGCTGGAAACTTCCGGCCATGGGCTCAGCGATCGTACTGGCTACCGTAGGATTATTTCTGGTGCTAAATAACAACTCCGGACCAGGCATCCAATCACCTCCCAAACCTGAAAGCGTTATTAACAACGCCGCTCCACAACTGCCAACAAAGAAGAATCCCACAATTTCTGAAGGACGAAGCGCAGTGGCTACCGAAAGCTCTACCCGCATTATGGATGATTCTCTGCGAGCTGATTCAATGCGCATTAATCCCGAGGGAATCCAACCAGTTGGGGTAAAATAGCTCTGTTGCCATTCCCCTTTCTACAAAATACCCACAGTTGGAAAATGGACTGGAATTCGGGAATGATTATATCTATATTCTGACGGGTTTTATTTTGCCTGACGTATCGATGCAGAGCATAAATCTCCAGTCTTATTTACATCAATATTACAAGATTATCATATTCAGTGGCATTCTATTATTATTTATCTTGGGCTTCCTGCCTCAAAATTTGCTGTGGATAATCTTGAGCACTCTATTATTGATCATTGTCGTTTCGGTAATTTCCCTGTATCAAAAAAATTATCCCAAAAATTCTGTACAGGAAGAAATTCATATCGAAGCAGATGAAAGCACCACTGTCCAGCAGGATTGGATGAAGATTGAAAACGATCAGGATGTGGAACACATCTTTCAACTATTTTTAGAAAATTCCCTTCAATTGATCAAGCAGGTGTTAGTGACCAATACGGTCGTTTTGCTATTCATAAACTATTCAAAAAAAGAATTTAGTTTGCGCCATCGAGTTTCTACACATCCTGAATTTCTTATTCCGCAAAATACCTTTGATATTTCAAAAGGCTTACCTGGCCTAGTGTTAAGAAATCGACAAGCGTTAATTGAAAATCATTTACCAACCGGACAGGAAATTATTCCCTATTATCGGACGAATGATAATCCTGCTCGCTCTTTTGCTGCGGTTCCTATTTATTATAAAGATTTAATTTTTGGCATTCTATGCATCGATAGTGATGTGGAAGAAGCTTTCAGCAATGATGATCTCGACCTCCTAAAACATTTTGGTAATCTCATTTCTATTCAGCTT
>CAYMXZ010000305.1:0-3890 GCA_964394475.1 uncultured Caldithrix sp.
ATTAATCTAACAAGGCGCTTTTATCCGACCCGCCAGACGGAGGGCGGCGAAAGCGCAAAACATTATATGCTTTGTTAATAGTTTAAAAATATGGTGATTATTATGAAAAGAGTTTTTTTCTTTGTTTTGTTTGTAATTTCATTTATAGTTGGTTGTAAAGGTTCCATTTCAACAAACGAAAATAATAAAATTGTTTTAAACTGTAAATAATTCTTATGTTACAACAGATAGTATTAAGATTTTAATTGAGAATAAAACGAATTCTGATTTCGTAGTCTTTTTAAGATGTGGTGAATACTTAGAAATGTATTATCAAAAAAAAGAAAATAGTTCCTGGTCTAACTATTTATGGTTTTCCTGGATGTCTTTGAGGTGTCCTTCCACCATGGAGGAAATTAAAAGTTATACTGTTTTTCAATATAAGATTCCTAATAATGAAATTAATGAAAATGGAACTTATATATTAGTTCTTGCTAATGATACATCTATTGTATCCAATTCTTTTGAAGTAAAATAATTTTTATAAATAAAACAAAATAAACGCATCTAACAAGCACTTCAAGGCCGACTGCCATTTTAGTTCGGCGGATTTGAGATTTTTGATCCATCAGCTGACGGATGTGTTTTTGTTAAAGTTTGTTGTTCATGTGTTCGTTCTTAATTAATTAGCTTGCCTTCGGTGCTTACGAAAACAAGATAAGCACCGTCGGCTAAATATTTGGCAATGCGTTTTAGTTTGTCGTTGTTGGTGCTGGCGGCGGGTTAGGCACAACGCCGTTAGATAACAGAATTAAAAGAGGCTTATGTATGTCAACTAAAGTTTTTAAAATTTTAACAACATTAATATGTTTAACAATTTCTTTTAACTGTCAGGAAAAAACGGAATCGATAACCGGATTTAATGATGACGATACGACAAATAACGGAGGTCTGGTAGTCCGAAAACCCAATATTTATATATATCCCACCCAACTAATTGATTTAAATGTACAATTATATTTTCCCAGTGGAGGGAAAATCTTAGACTCTGAACCGAAATATATGAATGGTTGGAATATTCAGGTTGATCCTTCAGGAGTCATAAACAATTACTATACATATTTATTTTATGAAGCTCGGATTCCAGAAGTATTACAAAGAAGAAATGGCTGGATTGTTAAAAGCGAAGATTTAAAAAAATTTTTCGAACGAAATTTAAGTGTTTTATTATTTTCAGAAAAAGAAACATCAGATTTTCTTGAGTATTGGATTCCAATTTTTAAAAGAGATAAGACATATATCATTTATCCTCATTATACAAAGGAATTATCAGAAATCATCGAAATTAGTTTTAGTGTTCAACCTGATAATATCATTAGAGTGCTTTATCTAATCGAAGAATATAATGGGAATACAAGAGTACAGACCCCTCAAATTCCGGTTTATAGAAGAAGTGGTTTCACTGTTTTAGAATGGGGAGTGGTATATCAATAAATGTTACATAACCAGGGCTTCAAAGCTACCCGTCATCTGACGGACGCTTTAAGCTCTGTGCGTTAAGCGAGAGAAAATGAAACGAAGACCGTTGAGAGCCTACCTTGTACTCGTGATACTGATCAGCGCGGGGTTCATCGTTGGCATGAAGCTGGTGGGTAAGACCGGTTACTATCTTGCCGGCCCCTACATGTTTGGTCCCGCGCTTGCTGCCATCCTCACGCGTCTGTTTTTCTACCAGCACAAGTTTACAGATGCCCATCTCCGTTTTGGAAGATGGCAAGCCTACTTACAGTTTTGGGGAATTACCCTCGGTATTGTCCTTCTTTCAAATGTTATGTACACACTCCTCGGCTCCATTACGTGGGACTTCAGTGGCGAGACGTTTCTCTCCCGGCTAAAGGATCAGATGGCATTGTCCGACCAACGCATGGAGGATCTTCCCGCTGGCTTCACTCCTAAATCGATGCTGGTATTCTTCTTCATCGGCGGGCTGACAGTCTTCAACATCCCTCTGGTTATCGCGGGGTTTGGTGAGGAATTCGGCTGGCGCGGATTCATGTTTCCACAGCTCTGTCGGACCCGGCTGGTCGCCGGGTTCGTCATTGGTGGCCTTATCTGGTTTACCTGGCACATTCCTTTGATTTTCATCATGTCCAACCCGACAGACTTCACGACGCTGCAGCATATTTTCAATGGAATCACCCTAGTGATCGGATCCATCTGCACTTTTGTCTTCTTCGCATATGTTTATGCCAGGTCCAAGAGCATATGGGTGGTGTCTCTGGTTCATGTCGTGTTTAACAACGGATCTCAGTCGTTTTCGTATTTCGCCAACATTGAAAGTCAATTGATGGCAAACATCGGAATGACGATCACCATGATCGCTGTGGTCGCTTTCCTGTATTTGCGAAAAGAGTTGACCGTCTTTAAGAACTTCCTTTCCGAAGACAAAAACATTGCTTAACAATTGCGTCCGGACGATGGCCGTGAACCACACCTGAAGGACACGTTAGAACAATGATGATTAGGCGCAGGCTGATTCGCTGCGCCGATTGCGGCATAGAAGGAAGATAGAAAGATTTATTAAAAATGTTTTTTAAGAATAAAAGTTCGTAAGAAAAGAAAAAATATTAAATTTTAACAGTGCGCTTGTAGGCAACCTGACGGCTGACGGACGGTTATAACCTCAATTTACACGTTAGGATTATATGGTTCTTGAATTTGGATATATCCAAAGGTATGATAGCAATGGTTTTGGCTTTGTAAGCAAAGAGTTATCTTCTCGACATCAGAGAGAAATATATTTCCACATAAAAACAATAAAGCGCAAATACACTGAACTTGGTCAAAATATAGATAATGGCAGTTGGCACGGGGTAAGTTTTTATTATGTCACGGAGCATAACTATAAAGGTGACGCGGTTAGCGAAATATGGTTAACTACTACTGAATTACCACAGGACTTAAAAAGCCAGTTACTAGCCCTTGTCGAGTCTTATTGGAATAGTTCAGCTTCAAAATTACCTGTTTGGCTTGAAAAAGTCACTGTGGATTTGATTGGTGAGGTAAAGTTTGCTGAATGGAAAGACACAAGAAATGGGCGAATTTTAGAACAAAAGCAGGCCGAGGAGAAAAAACTTGAAGAAGAAAAGAAAAAAGCAGAAGAGGCTAGACGTGCCAGATTGGAATTAGAACGAATTTTGGAAGAAGAAAGTAAAAAGCGTGATGCCGAAAGATTAGTAAGGTTTCGCTCAGAACAGGATTTAGTTTCCGCACGAGAAAATGCAGAAAGACTAGTTAATCGCCAAAAAATTAAGGCTTTTTGCAATAAGCGAGGTATAACAACGGTAATACATTTTACGCGAGTAGAGAACCTGGCAAACATACTCGCGTATGGTCTTCTTAGTCGCAGTGAGCTTGATTCAAGGGATATAGAATATGTTTTTAACGATTGGCAACGTATTGATAGATATCCTAATGCAATCTCTACTAGCATAAGTTTCCCTAATTATAAAATGTTTTATCGTTATAGAGTTGATGGTTCATATAACTAGGCGGTATTATTGCTAGATGTTTCACTGTTGTGGGAACTTGATTGCGCTTTTTGTCAAGAAAATGCGGCATCTAATGCAGTCAACTGTGTTCCGTTACAAGAAAGAAAAAAGTTTGGTGCGTTACAATTGATGTTTGCTGATTTGCCGAATAATACCCGACAAACACTTCGTTTGCCCGTCCATTATCCAACAAACCCTCAAGCCGAGGTCCTTGTTTTTGACTCAATTCCAGTAAAATATATACAAGCAGTACATCTAGAGCATAATTTGGAAGAGTTAATCACATCGTTGAAAAAAGTAAATCCGTTTATTAAATTATTTCATGATAAAAGATATTTTTTTCCTCGTTATGATTATATC
>CAYMXZ010000306.1:0-3843 GCA_964394475.1 uncultured Caldithrix sp.
CCTGGGGGGTGGCCATGATGAACGCGAACAAACTCTGAACGCCTTATTAGTCGAAATGGATGGATTTGATACCAAGGAAGGCGTCATCATTTTAGCGGCCACTAACCGACCGGATGTCCTGGATGCTGCCTTGCTTCGTCCCGGCCGCTTCGACCGACAGATTGTGGTGGATCGGCCAGACGTGCGCGGACGGGAAGGGATTCTTAAGGTACACACCAAAAATATCCCCCTGGCTAAAGATGTGGATCTTTCGGTATTGGCCAAAGGAACACCGGGATTGGCCGGCGCCGAACTGGCGAATCTGGTAAATGAAGCAGCTCTGCATGCCGCCCGCCAGAATCGTGATGTGGTGACCATGGAAGATTTTGAAATGGCCAAGGATAAAATCATGATGGGAATGGAGCGGAAAAGTTTAATCATCAGCGAGGAGGAAAAGAAAAGCACCGCCTATCATGAAAGCGGACATGTGTTGATTGCGAAATTGATTCCCGGTTCTGACCCGGTGCATAAGGTGACAATTATCCCGCGAGGCCGGGCGTTAGGAGTCACCTCCTATTTGCCCATCGATGAACGGCATAACTATTCTAAAGAATATCTGGAAACTTTTCTCTGCCATCTTTTAGGAGGTCGGGTCGCTGAAAAATTGGTAATGAATCAGTTGACAACCGGCGCTGGCAATGATATTGAACGGGCCACCGATTTAGCTCGCAAAATGGTCTGTGAGTGGGGGATGAGCGAAAGATTAGGACCGGTAACTTTTGGAAAAAAGGAAGAGGAAATCTTTCTGGGACGTGAGATTGCCAAACATCGCGATTACAGCGAACAAACCGCTCAGGAAATTGATCGCGAAGTGCGAAGCATCATCGAAAAAGCTGAGAAAAAAGTGGAAAAATTGTTATCGGAAAATATTGATAAACTGCATCGCCTGGCAGAAGCATTGTTGGAGCGTGAAATTCTGGATGGAGAAGAAATTGATATGCTCCTGGCCGGAAAAGAATTACCCCGCAAAGCGAATTCAACCACTGCAAGACCGCAAACTGAAACCGCTTCTACCCCTGGTAAAATCGATGCATCCGCTGTTTCCGGAGACGGTAAAAATTCGCAGATAAAAAAGGAAGTCAAGAAAATCGGTTCACGTAAAAAGAAAACTCTAACTGTCGACAACCCACCGAAAGCGAGCGAGGACCAGAATTCAGGAAAGTAATTTTTTGCGACTGGCGAAAATGAAGCATAACTGATCCCCGCCTTTTTTATTACGGAGGACGATATGGATCGTGAAAAAATAATGCAGGGTGTTCGCTATATTCTGGAGGGTGTGGGAGAAGATCCGCAGCGCGAAGGATTGCGAGAAACACCAAAACGGTTCGCGGAAATGGCAGAAGAAATCCTGGCTGGCATTCATCAAACCCCCTCGCTGGAGGCTGGTTTTTCTGAAGAAGTGGCCGACGATCTAATAATCATCCGCGATATCCCTTTCTATTCCATGTGTGAACATCACCTCCTGCCGTTTTTTGGGAAAATTCATTTAGCTTATATTCCAAAACAAAATAAAGTAGCAGGATTTTCTTCCCTCACCCGTCTGGTCGATGTCTTTTCCCGACGCCTGCAAATCCAGGAACGGCTTACTCAGCAAATTGCCAATGCGATGATGAAATTTCTGGATCCGAAAGGAGTGCTGGTCATTATCGAAGCCCATCAATTGTGCGTTAGCATGCGGGGCGGTAAAAAAGCCTCAGTGCGCACTGTAACCAAAGCTATCCGGGGTGAAATTTCTGCCGATTGCCTCTCACTCTTAAAATTAAGTCAAACGGATGTGTAGTTTTTTTTGAAATGAGATTCGTTAACCGAAGAATAGTATTGAAGTGATACTGGTGTTTTAAAACTGGTTTGAAATGAGAAAATAAAATGATGGCTTCGTGGTTGAAATATTTGTCTGGAAATGTCCCCGGGGGATTTTTCCTTTATCTGCTGATATTGGCCATCATTTTTTTAATCCTGTTTTTCATCCATCGGGCAAATGAGTTATTTACTCGCAGGTATATGATTCGCTGGGGAGTAGTGGGTTTTATTTTCGTTACTCTCGTCTATGTCATCATCTGGCTGAATAATCCTCCTCCGCAAGTTTTAAAGCGGTATACCATTCAGATTGTCACAGAGGATAGGAAGTCCAGGTGGATTGCTCACTCTGTCAATCGATGGTTATCCGATGGCTTAACTCCTTATACATCTACCCGGGAATATTTTTTCCCCACCAGCTGGTTTTATCGCATCACCCCATCTGATTCAGGTTCAAGCCTTATTCTTCGTAAAAATGCTTTTCAGAAAATGCCCATTCAAAAAGTGTTACAGGGTGAAATTTCTCATACGGGCGCTGGTTTTTCGGTTCGTTTCCAGCTGGTAAATTATCCATCAGAACAGATCATTAAATTTGCGCAAGCGGAATTTCATTCGCTGACATCTCCTCAATTTATCCAATGGGTTCAGGATGAGTTCGGCGGGCTCTTGCCCTTGAAAACTAACCCGGTTGATTTTCAAAATTTTGTTGCTGATAGTCTACTGGAAGAAGCATACTCTTTATATGCTCAACGTAAATATCAACCGGCGCTAGACCTTTTGAGTCATTTACCTGCCCATCTGAAGAAACAGCGCGAATATGAAATTCTCTGGAATTTGATAAAAATCAAGTTAGCCGGGCAGGCCAGTAAGAGTGAGAAAATAAAGAATCCTTACCAGTTGGAACCCCCGGTCTGGAAAAAAGATTTGCAGCAGGCTCGCGATCGTCTTTTGGTCTATCTCCAGAACGGTTATCACCATCCACAAGTTGATCTGGTGATTGCTGAGAGTTATATCTGGGAGCAAAATTTTGGTTCAGCTGAAGTTTTTCTGGAAAAATTGTTGCTGGAAAATCCGTTCGATATTGATGCCCTTTTGAATTTGAGTTTTCTGCATCCCTCTCGCTATAAGGAATTCGGTTTTGGTAGTGCCACCGAAATTTATCAAAAAATTTTAGATGTTTGTCCGCTGGAAGAAGCGGTCTTGCTGGAATGGGTAAACAGAATTATTTTGCGAAATCCCGGCTACACCGCCCCGCCTCAATATGCCCGGCAGCGGTTAAACGATTATCTGGAAATCAATCCCCATTCCTATAAAGCCTGGCTGATGCTTGGTCAACTTTATGCTCATCAAATGCAGAAAGATCTGGCCCTGCTTGCCTATCTCAAAGCACAAGCCCTGGCGCCGCAAAGCGGAATTGTTTATTATAATTTGGGTGCTTTGTATTACGATTGGAAAAAATATGACCTGGCAAAGGAGCATCTGCTTCGAGCCATTGCATTAGAAGATTATCTGGATGCTTACCTTTACCTGGGGGCTATCCTGAAAGAAGAAGGTCGATACGAGGAAGCGCTGGAAAAATTCCGTTATCGCGTTGCACATAAACAAGGCGAAGATGATATGTACGCCTATGAAGCCATGAAAGGCATTCAAGCATGTCTGGAAGCACTGGGTCAAAAACCGTAATCGCTGTGCTGAATTCACTATGTTTATCCGGATTCTCCGTTCTCCATTGCTGCTGGATTTTATCCATGAATTGGCTTCGCTGAATTGCCTGGTAAGTGAAAGTCAGTTAGTAAACCACATAAATCCATCCCTCACGCTTAAATTTGGAAATATCTCCCATACGTTACAAGGTGAGCTCACGACTATTTTTAAAAAAAGAGGAATTAGCTTTTGGGAATCTCAGCGACTGCCCGAAACCTCGCTCATTGCTTCTTTCCCCAATTGGCAAATCTTTGAATCAATTTTATCGGAGTTAACCGTTTCCCATCACGCCCTGGGGGAATC
>CAYMXZ010000307.1:0-3833 GCA_964394475.1 uncultured Caldithrix sp.
TGTGGAAAACGAAAGGAAGGAAAACCGGAGCAAGTAAATAATTTGCTGAAATGATCTCTCCATCCACAGAGATAATAAAAAATTACGCGGAGGCATGTATTGATTTATCCATAATCTGACTGGAGGTAACTGAGCAAATTTCGCTTCTATCTACTTTCGGGTAAACAATCCACGAATTTCGGAAACAAATAAATCAATATCTTCTTCAGTGGTATCGAAGGAAGTCATCCAGCGCACTTCGTTGGTGATTTCATCCCAGACATAAAAAAAGAATTTTTTCTGAAGTGTTTCGATGTATTCCGTCGACAGAATAGCAAAGACGGCATTCGCCTGCACCGGTTGAGTAATCTTCAATTGCGGGATCTCGCGCAATCGTTGCTCGAGATATTTCGCCATAGTATTGGCATGACGAGCATTTTGTAACCACAGATCATCTTCTAAAAGGGCTAAAAATTGGGCAGAAATAAAGCGCATCTTCGATCCCAACTGCATGCCCTGCTTTCGAATGTATTTAAAGTCTTCTGCCAGGCGAGGGTTGAAGAAAACGATCGCCTCTCCGTACATCATCCCATTCTTGGTTCCTCCAAAGGAAAGCACATCCACTCCCGCTTCACGAGTCACTTCCTGAAGCTGACAATTTAAACTAACCGCCGCATTCGCCAGACGGGCACCATCCATGTGTACATAGAGTCCATATTGCCGAGCAAGTGCGGAGATTTGTTTAATTTCTTCAATGCTGTAGACCGTTCCCATTTCCGTGGCCTGTGTAATGGAAATCACTCGTGGCTGGGAATGATGTTCAAAACCAAAATCATGTAAATGAGTTTTAATTCCTTCCGGGGTGAGTTTTCCATCTGGGGAGGGAACGGTGAGTAGTTTACAGCCCGTATATTTTTCCGGTGCGCCACATTCATCTACCTGCAAATGAGCAATGTCAGAGCAAATAATAGAATGATAAGATTGAGTAATTGCTTTAATTCCCAATACATTGGCGGCGGTACCATTAAAAACAAAAAATACTTCACACTCTTTACCAAAATGTTTACGAAAAACCTCTACCGCCCGCGCGGTATACTCATCATCACCATAGGCAATAACGTGGCCCACATTGGCTTCTGCGATGGCTTTTAAAATACGCGGATGAACACCGGCATTGTTATCACTGGCAAAACCTCGAAGATGTGTCATGGGAAGTACACCTTTAAAAATTTCATTTCATTTAATTTCAAAGTTTTAAAATCAAATTATAATAATGAAAATTATTCAGGTTGAAATGATTGCCTGAGTATCGTTAATTTAACGAAAAAAATAGCAGCGGATAAAATTCTTTATCATTTCCATCGGCCATGAAAATTAATCATAAAAAAGAAGAAAATTCCATTATAAAAAAACCATCTTTGCGCTTAATGAAAAAAATTGTGCGGCAGGCATTGACAGAGGATATCGGAAAAGGTGATATTACTACCGAGGCTATCATCCCACCCGAGATCACTTTTCAGGGAAAAATTATGGCGAAAGAATCAGGGATAATCGCCGGCCTTGAGGTGGCCGCTCTGTGCTTTGAACAGGTCAATCCTGTTATCACCTTTCAACCTCAATGTGCGGATGGACAACGCGTAGGAACAGGTGAAATCATCGCCCTGCTGAAAGGACCGGCTGGTGATATACTAAAAGCAGAAAGGGTCGCTTTAAATTTTTTACAGCGCATGTCGGGAATCGCGACGCTCACCGCCACCTATGTTGCTGCTCTCGAGGGTAGCTCTGCCATTCTGTTGGATACCCGCAAGACTGCTCCCGGTCTACGGGTCTTTGACAAATGGGCAGTGCGTTTAGGGGGCGGACAAAACCACCGCTTTGGTCTGTACGATATGATTCTGATCAAAGAAAACCATATTCAGGTCGCAGGTAGTCTGACGGAGGCCGTGAATAGGGTAAGAAAACGTTTTGGTCAAAAAAAGTTTATAGAAATCGAAGTCAAAAATTTAACTGAACTTCAGGAAGCTCTTGCTCTGAAAGTCCAGCGGATCATGCTGGACAATATGAGTCTTGATGACATCCGGCAGGCGGTTCGCATCACAGCCGGCCGCATTCCGCTGGAAGTTTCGGGTAACGTTACTCTAAATAATATTTCGGCTATTGCTCAATGTGGCGTACAATATATTTCCAGCGGGACCCTGACCCATTCCGCGAAAGCCCTGGACATCAGTTTATTGTTGACTGGAACAAAATAATCTTAGAAAGATTATAGAACTGTAATTGAGAAACAAATGAATAAAAAAATCGGAGTTGATATATAATGAATTATGAAGAGACCTATCAGCAGATGAAAAATAAGCTGGGTAAATTGTTACCCGATTTTGAGATAAAGTATAAAGCGGAATTAGCTTATCAAATCAATCAATTAAAAAAACAAAAAAATGCTATTATTCTTGGCCACAATTATATGGAACCCGCCTTATATCATTCCATTCCTGATATTGTAGGGGATTCGCTGGAACTATCGCGAAAAGCTGCCCAAACGGATAAAGACATTATTGTTTTTTGCGGCGTACGTTTTATGGCCGAAACCGCTAAAATTCTGAATCCCGGCAAAACCGTCCTCTTACCGGCTAAAAAAGCGGGATGCTCCCTGGCCGAGAGCATTACCGCCAAAGATGTTCGGGACCTGAAGAAAAAATTTCCAGGAGTACCGGTTGTCACTTACATCAATACCTATGCGGATGTTAAAGCGGAAAGTGACATCTGCTGCACTTCTGGCAATGCCGCAAAGGTGGTGGAATCACTGAAGAGCGAGACTGTTATCTTTATTCCGGATGAATATTTAGCGAAAAATGTGGCGCTAGATACCGGAAAACATATCATTTTCCCTACTCGAAAACCCCGCGCCAGAAAGGATACAGTTCTGGATTACCAGATCATTGGCTGGACCGGTCGTTGTGAAGTTCACGAAAAATTTACCGTCGAAGATATTGAAAATGTGCGAAAACAATTCCCGGAGGTGGTGATTCTGGCCCATCCAGAATGCAGCCCAGAAGTGGTGAAAGCGTCCGACTTTTCTGGTAGCACTTCTGCCATGATTCGCTATATCGAAAAAGTTTCTGCCAAACAATATTTACTGCTCACTGAGTGTTCCATGGGTGATAACATTATGGCTTCTCATCCTGAAAAAGAAATGCTCCGGCTATGCAGCGTGCGTTGCCCTCACATGAATGAGATCACCCTGGAAGAAACCCTACAATCCTTACAAAAAATACAGTACGTTATCGAGGTTCCGGAAGACATTCGGATTCGAGCTTATCGACCCTTAGAACGCATGCTGGCCATATCGTGATTGAACAAAAACAATATATCTGAAAGAACATATGACAAATGTTTTAGAAACAGAGGTGCTTATCCTTGGTTGCGGAATAGCGGGCGGAATTGCCGCTCTGCAACTCGCCGAAGCAGGAATAGCGGTAACTGTGGTGACCCGCGCGGATCAACCCGAAGAATCGAATACCTACTATGCACAGGGCGGAATCATTTATAAGGGAGAAAAAGACTCTCCAGAGTTATTAATGGAAGACATTATCCGAGCTGGAGCAGGACACTCAAATCCCAAAACTGTTCATATTCTGGCGCATAAAGGGCCCGAACTGGTAGAGAAGATCCTGCTTAAAAAATTGGCGCTACCCTTCGATAAAACCGAGGAAGGAAAATATTCACTGGTCACCGAAGGCAGCCACTCTCTTCCCCGTATCTTGCATTCCAAAGACAATACCGGCGAATTAATTCAAAAAGCCATCGTTACCAAGCTGAAAAAAAATCCCAACATCACACTTTTAACCGGGTAT
>CAYMXZ010000308.1:0-3823 GCA_964394475.1 uncultured Caldithrix sp.
CATCACGGCGGCGAGTGAAATATAGCCACTACTTTTGAGTAAAAATTTTCCTGATTTCCTGGATTTTTGTCATGTGAAAATTTATCTCCTGCAGGCATTTCTGAAATTCGGCCTGGGCGGGATTCATTGGTTTGAGTTTAAGCTTTAAGCGGTCAATTTCGGTTTGATGGCGAGTAACTTTAATCTTTAGAATACAATCATTTACATATCGGTCTGGTTTCTTAATTTCTTTAAATAAGTCAGCTGTAAGCAGACTGATCACCCGTTCATCTTTTATCATGGTGAACAGCCAGTGAGTTAACTCTTCCTTTGGCTTATCGCTATTGGCTCTTATAAGAGAATATAATTCCCTGAATTCAGGATTGAGAAAATCTTCTTCATCCACCATTTGAAAAATTGCTTCTTTCACTTCCTCCAGATAATTGAGCAGAATAATGAGCAAATCTTTTTCCGCTCCCCAGGCTCCGATCAAGGAAATGCCTTTTTTTTCTTGATCGATTTTAGGGGCTTCAGTTGGGGAATATTTACTTTCTCGTTTTTTCAGGATTTGACTTTTTTTGCGAATCTGTTCGCTCAACATCCCTTCCTGAAGGTTAAACTTTTCGGACATCACATTGGCATAGAAATTTTGTTTCAGTGGGTCGGTATGACCGGCAAGACACTCAATTAAATCCTCTACGATTTTTGATTTCTGGGATACGTCGGCGATTCCAATTGTTTTTTGCAGATAATCCATCCGAAATTCAAAATAATCACGACTGGTTTTCAGAAGCGCATAAAATTCTGATTTGTCGTGCTTCTGCAGAAAGCTGTCCGGATCTTCGTTTTCGGGAAGAAGAAGAACCTTGAGATCAAAATTTTCCTGAAACAGGATTTGACCTCCCCGAATAGCGGCTTGAATTCCCGCCGTATCAGCATCATAACATAAAATGATATCTCTGGTGTATCTTCGAATCATTTTGGCGTGATCCCCTGTTAAAGCTGTTCCACTGGTGGCAACTACATTTTTAATCTCGTGCTGAAAAAGCTGAAGATGATCCATGTAACCTTCCACGAAAATAACAAATCCTTCCTGCCGGATCCATTCTTTTGCATAATACAAACCATATAATACCTGGCTCTTATTGTAGATAGCCGATTCCGGGGAATTGATATATTTCGGAGTATCAGGGGTGTTGCTGAGATCTCTTCCTCCGAAAGCAATTACCCGACCCGAAAGATTATGGATGGGAAATAGAAGCCGATGGCGAAAACGATCATATTTTTTTTGCCGATCTTTTTCGCTTTCCAGAATGAGACCTGCTTTCAGAAAAGGTTCAATCGCCAGCTTTTTATGTATAATTTCCTGATAGAGATTATCCCACTCTTCCGAGGCATAGCCAATCTTAAAAAATTCAATGGTTTCTTTTCGTATTCCCCTTTTTTTGAGATAGGGTTCAATGGATGAATATTTTTGTTGTAATTGGTTATAATAGAATTCACAGGCAAACTGGTTCGCACGATATAGCTGATCAAATTCACTTAATTTTTTTTCATCTTCCCTGAATTTGGGTAATTCGATCCCTGTTTCGGCTGAGAGTTTTTGGATAGCTTCAAAGAAGGTAATTTTTTCATAGCGCATCAGAAAGTTGAATACATTTCCTCCAGCTCCACAGCCAAAACAATAAAAAATCTGTTTATCAGGACTGACCGTGAAGGAAGCAGTTTTTTCGACATGAAAAGGGCAGAGTGCCTTGTAATTTTTGCCCTGTTTTTTTAACTGAATATAGCGGGAAATCAATTCCACAATATCAACTGATTCTCGAATGCGATCGATGATATGGTCGGGTATTTGAGCCATAAATTAATCTGAAAGGTAATTACTGATTTCTTGACTTATTTAATAATAAAATGTAAATTAAAAACTTATAAAATCTTAAAAGATAATAAAATTAGGTGAACAATGGATCCAAAAAATCAACCTCAAATTCCCACTCAGCAAATTAATATAGAATTGTCACCTGAGCAAGGAGAGGGTATATATTCGAATCTGGCATTGATTACTCATTCCCCGGCAGAATTTGTGTTTGACTTTACCAGGATATTGCCAGGCGTTCCTAAAACAAAAGTGTATGCGCGCATTATCATGACTCCCCAGCATGCCAAAAGCTTCTGGAAGGCATTGGAAGAGAATATCCAGAAATTTGAAGCACAATATGGGGAAATTAAAATGCAAGGGCTGACCACCGGCAATAAACAAATTGGCTTTAAGCCTCCCGGTGATGATCAGAAGTAGGGTATTTATTCGTTGATCGGGAATGGTAAACATTAAAGAAAATCTTATTCGATGTCTGGAACGGATAGAACGGGCAGCTGTTAAGATTGGGAAAAAAGGTTCTGATATCACACTGGTTGCTGTAACCAAAATGGTAGATCCGGCCCGAATCAACGAGGGAATTGAAGCAGGAATAAAAATTATCGGTGAAAATAAAGTTCAAGAGGCACAGGCGAAGAAAGAGTTTGTTAAACCGGTTTCCTGGCATATGGTTGGACATTTACAAACGAATAAAACCAAACAGGCCATAAGCTTATTCGATATGATTCAATCGGTTGATTCTTTTCATTTAGCCAAGGAGATCAGTAAATATTGCCAGAGTTTGAATAAAAATATGCCCATTTTAATTGAAGTGAATACCAGTGGTGAACCCACTAAATTTGGTTGTAAGCCTCAGGATACTGCTACACTGGTAAGCGAAATTAGCCAGCTTCCCGGACTCAAAGTGAAAGGATTAATGACAGTAGGTGCTTTTACATCCGAAACGGAAAAAATCAGAAGCTGCTTTATCCTATTGCGTCAGTTGTTCGAAAAGGTTGTTGACTTAAAATTATCGTCGGTAGATATGAGTATTTTGTCAATGGGAATGTCGGCCGATTTTGAGTTAGCGATTGAAGAAGGTGCTACTATGGTTCGTTTGGGTACGGCAATTTTCGGTGCACGAAATGATGCCAGATAAATATTGTTATTTTTTACCTTAACTCCCGATATATAAGGAGAGGGAAAATGAGATTAACCCCGTTGGATATTCGTAAACAAGAATTTCACAAAACACTTCGCGGTTTTGATCCTATTGAGGTTCAGACTTTTTTAGAAATGGTTGCCGAAGAGTATGAACAGCTCCTGGAAAAAAATAAACAGCTCAATAATCGCCAGATTGAACTGGAGACCAAACTGAAGGATTACCAGGAGAATGAGAAAAACCTGCGAGAAACGCTTTTAAATGTGCAGGAGGTCAAAAAACAATCTGAGGAAAGTAGCCGAAAACAAGCGGATTTGTTGATAAAAGAAGCCGAACTGAAAGCCATTGAAATTATTGAAAGTGCCAGAAAGCAAGCCCGCCAGATGCGGGATGAGGTCAGCATGCTTCGTTCCCAGAAGGAATCGTTCATCAATCGTTTGCGCCAGATTTTAATTTCTCAGGTTGAATTATTATCCGTATTGGAAGCCGATGAGGCCATTCCTGAAGAAGCTTTCACATATCTGGATAATCTTCGTGCTCGGAAAAAGCCGGCGGCAGCGAGTCAACCGGAAAATCGCACTCCGGGGAATCAGGAAAAGCAAAAACGAGCTGAATCAGAAGAAAAAATTCAAATGATTGAAGATTCCGCAACGGAATCCTCGCCACACAAGCCGAAATCGAATCCTGCCGAAACCGCCACCGATAAATTGACTTCACCAGTGAAATCTGCCTTACCAGGACAGCCTGGCAAAGATAAAATGAAAGAGAATGAATTAAAGAAAAAAGTCGATGATGAAATTAATGAATTTTTTAAGAAAGAAATTCAA
>CAYMXZ010000309.1:0-3815 GCA_964394475.1 uncultured Caldithrix sp.
CAATAAAAGAAAAGGTGTTCTTTTTCAGTTCTCCGGAGAGAAACACAGCGTCAACTATTCCCTTTTCCCGAGCTTCACCAGCGGAGAGAAGTTCTCCACTGATTGCCAGATGATAAGCCGTGGCAGGGGCAACCCGCCGAATGAGAAAATTCATCACGATCGCTGGAATAAAACCGATTCTTACTTCGCTAAATCCAAACTGAGCATTATCCTGGTCAGCAAGAACAAAGTCACACGCCAGCGCCAACCCACAACCTCCGGCCAGTGCAGGTCCGTTCACCATCGCAACCGTCAACTTAGGCATTTTATATATTTGCTGTAAGAGCTTAGCCAGAGTTCGAGAATCTTTTTCGTTTTCCTTTCTGGTATACCGACTTATTTCTTTGAGATAAGCCAGATCAGCACCCGCACAAAAAGCAGAACCGTTACCCGTTATAACCATGGCTCGAATAGTTTGATCTTTCTTTATTGTTCTGACCAAACTGGACAACTGGGTAAGCAAGGCCGGATTCAGAGCATTTCTTTTTTCTGGTCGATTCAGGGTTACTATGGCCAGATCACCTGATTTCTCCATTAACACAAATTTTTCCACTAATGATGGCTCCTTCGATTGGTGTGAATATACTTTCCCTATTTTTCAAAATTTACGTTACTTAACTTTTTTTCAAGCGGACAATCGTAACACCGGTGTCACCTTCCCCCCACTTCCCCAGACGTTTCTGTTCCACCCGCGGATCTTTTGATAAAAAAGCATTCACCTGTTTGCGCAGGGTCCCGGTTCCTTTGCCATGGATAATCCGAATTTCCTCCCATCCCTGTTGACGAGCCTGGTCTAAATAACGATCCGTTTCTTCAATGGCCTGGTAAGAATCCATTCCTCGCAGGTCAAGCTCGGGGATAACCCCCTCTTCCAATTTCTCAGAACCTGATTCAGCGCGTGCCAATAGTCTTCGTGATTCCGCTCGCGTTTTAGCTATTTTTTTCATTCCCTGTAAGGGTAAATTCATTCGCAGGTCATTCACCAGCACCCAGGCTTTTTGTTGTTTATCCGGTTCTGAAACGAGTTCGCCCTCGGCTTTCAAACTATCGATCCATACCACATCGCCTTCATGAAATTCATCCGATGGGGTATCAGCCATCTGAGTTTCTTTCAGCACATTATCAGCCACCTGTCGCAATTCAGCGATCTTAAGATGGGCTTCCTTGATTTTCTCTTTTTGAGCCTGGGTGCGTCGAATATCGGCGATTAATCGTTCGATAGCCGTGTTGGCCTGTTCCACAATATTCCTGGCCTCTTCAGCGGCCTTCCGCCGCAGGTCAGTTTTCTCCCGCCGCAATTTCTCTAATTCACGCTGATATAAATTTTTCAGTCCTTCCGATTCACTCAACTTAATATTCACTTCACGCCGTTCCTTTTCAGTCTGTTGTAAGCGTTCAGTCAAATTGATAATCAGGTTCTCCAGCTGACTTTTCTCGGCTCCGAGAATGTTTATTGCTTCCTGCAATACTGATTCTGATAACCCATACCGGCGGGCAATCTCAAAGGCATAACTGCTGCCTGGAATCCCCAATTGCAAGCGATAAGTGGGAAGCAAGGTACTCAAATCAAATTCCATAGAAGCATTCTCCACCCCCGGGGTGTTGAAAGCAAACGCTTTGAGTTCACCATGGTGAGTGGTTGCCACCGTTAGAACCTTTCGCCGATTGAGTTCCATAAGAAAAGCGATAGCCAGGGAAGAACCCTCGCGAGGATCAGTACCGGTTCCAATTTCATCAATCAAAACCAGAGAGCGGGCGGTGGCCTTCTGCAAAATTTCCTGTAAACGGATGATGTGGGCGGAAAACGTGCTGAGATCCTGCTCCAGATTCTGCCGATCACCAATATCGACCAGGATCCTATCAAAGACTGGTAGCACACTATCCGGATGCGCCGGTATATGAAGGCCTAATTGCGTCATCAAACATAACAGACCAATAGTTTTTAAAACAACTGTTTTACCACCCGCATTGGGCCCGGTAATGATGAGGGTGGTAAATTGTTCACCCAGGGAAAGCGTGGAAGGGACCACCTTCGCTGTTCCCATCTTCAATATTAACAGCGGATGGCGGGCTTCAATCAACTGTAAGGAATGGCCAGAAGTAATGTGGGGCGCGCTGGCATTCAGCAGACGGGAAAGTTGTGCTTTAGCATGAATAAAATCCAGAATTCCATAGTTTTCGATCGAGTAAAAAATGTCCTCACGCACCTCCCGAATCAATCCTGCAATAAACCGCAAAATTCGAATAATCTCCTGTCGTTCCTCTATTTTCAGATTTTGAATCTGATTGCTAATCCGCAGGGTTTCCATTGGCTCCACAAAAACGGTTGCCCCGGTCCCGGAAGTTCCATGAACAATTCCATTGATGCGTGGCAGGTATTGCTGTTGGATGCCGAGTACCATCCGTCCATCGCGCATGGTGACAATATCATCCTGAGAAAATTCAGAATAGCGTTTCAGCACCCGCAACAAAACCGTTTTTTGCTCACTTTCCAGACGGCGGATCTCTGAACGGATTCTCCGCAGTTCCGGGCTGGCGTGTTCTTTGATTTCACCTTGTGGATCAATAGCCCGCTCAATTTCACGGACGAGGGGGCGATGGGTATGAATCTGGTCAAAATAGGTGGTCAGCAGAGGACAAAGTTCACGGTGCTGTTTAGTGAATGAATTTATTTCTTCGAACAAAAGCAGATTGCTTTTTATCTGATTAATTTCAGGTGGCTCCAGAAAAGATTCTTCCGGTTTAAGCCGGTCCAATAATGGTCGGATATCGGGTAACTCAGATATAGGAGCACCATAGCCTCCTTCCAGCAGTCCCACCATTTCACTCACTTCTGACAACTGATTTTCGATTAGCGATTTGTCATGAAGGATGGTGAGCGCATCCAGGGAGGCATACCCGTAGGGAGAACGGATCAATTCATGCAATTTTTTCAGAAGCGCCGGGAGTTCTAATTGTTCACTATTTTCATCGAATTTCATACCTGCTTAATTGTCCTCATAAAGAAAATATTGCATGGCCTTTTTATTCAACTGCCCTTGCAGGTCGGTGATCAGGTTAAGAATCTTTTGTTCCAATTTACGTGAAGAAAGGGAAAAATCGGTAAAGAGATTATAGACGGTGGGGATAACTCGTTGAAAGGGTTCATATAGCAGACTGTTTTTGCGGGTATTTTTTAAAAGATCCTGGAAAGGAAAAAGTCCCAGAATAAGAAAGAATAAACTGATGAGCAAAGCGCCCTTAAAAGCCCCCGCAATTCCGCCCAGCAGGCGATTCGCCCAACCCAGCAAAAGAAGGCTACTCAATTTAGACAATACCAATGCCAGAAGCTTACTGGCAAAATAGGTCGCAATAAAAAGAGCCAGAAAGCTGAGAATGATCCAGAGAACCGCGGGGATCTCCGGTAGCAGTCGATGCAGGATTTTGCTGAGGGGGGCAAAACCAATCACGGCCAGAAAAATTCCGAGCACCACACCGAGCAGACCCAGGGTTTCGCGAAAAAAACCCTTTTTAATTCCCAGCAGGATGAAAATACCCCATGCAACTAAAATGATGATATCAATGATACTCATAGTAACGATCGATATTTAAATAAAAAACGGGCTCAGCAGCCCGTTCAGAATACATACTGTTCGCTCAGGTAATCATCAAAAATAATCAGCTATAGAGAGGCCAGTTTTTGTTGAACAATTCCCTGGACGACTTTTCCATCCGCCTTGCCTTTGATCTGGGGCATGATTTTTTCCGAAGTCTCGGAACTCTCGGTCCGGAACAAC
>CAYMXZ010000310.1:0-3784 GCA_964394475.1 uncultured Caldithrix sp.
GCCCATAATTCTGAGGGTATTCTAATAAAGGTTGAAAAATTCACTTTGCACTTCGGTTGAATAGTACGAAGAATCTCAGGGCTTGAGTAAAGAATTTATGACCATTCGAAGCAGGATTCATTTCTTTAAACCATTCATTTTTATTCTGCTGGTAGCGGTATGGATAACTCCAGCCTGGCTTCCATCCCAGAATTTACCGGATAATCCGCGCCAATATGTTAATGATTACGCCGGTTTGCTTAGCAGACAGGAAATTACATCCTTGAATGAAATGCTGCGAGCTTATGAAGACTCAACTTCCAATCAATTTGTGGTGGCGATATTTGCAAATGCGCAGGGATATCCGGTGGAGGAATTTTCCATTCGACTGGCCGAAAAATGGAAGGTGGGGCAAAAAGATCGAGAAAATGGATTAATAATGGCCATATTTTTAGAAGAAAGAGCTGTCCGCATTGAAGTGGGTTATGGATTGGAAGATGTTATTCCGGACGCGGTGGCATTTGAGGTGGCTCAAAGAGTAATTCCTCCATATTTTCGGGAAGAAAAATATTATTAGGGAATTCAACAGGGTATGATAGCCTTGTTTAAAGCAGCTGCTGGAAAATATCAGGGAAATCCTGACGAGGAAATGGATGGAATTAAAAGTTGGATACCTTTGTTGATTTTTTTACTTATTATTATTCTTGTTTTTCGTCGGCATCGGTTTTCGATGGTTAGTTCAGGTGGATGGCGAAATGGAGGACCATTTTATTGGGGTGGCTTCGGGGGTGGTTCACGAAGCAGTGGAGGTGGATTTGGAGGTTTCCGTGCCGGCGGAGGCAGCTTTGGAGGCGGTGGAGCCACCGGTCGGTGGTAAGAAATTTTAATGAACAAGCAATCATTTAATGAAACTGGTATGACAAAGCAAAAAGAACAAAAGCGATCCGATAATCCTCATAAATTTTTCTCCGTAAGCGAAAAACAAAAAATTATTGCCGCTATCCAGGCGGCCGAAAAAGAAACTTCTGGAGAGATTCGGTTGCATCTGGAAGAACTATCTCGCCTGCCCGTTTTCGATAGAGCAGTGGAGGTATTTCATATGATTGGGATGAACCGAACTGCCTTAAAGAACGGAGTGCTTATTTATTTAGCAACCGCTAATAAAGAATTTGCTGTTCTGGGAGATCTCGGTATTAATCAAGTAGTTCCGAAAAACTTCTGGGACGAAATTACTCAGCGGCTGAGTGAACAATTTGCTCAGGGTAATTTTTGTGAAGGTCTGTGTGAGGCCATTTTGCGCATCGGCGAGAAATTAAAAACCTATTTCCCGCACAAAACAGATGATCAAAATGAGCTTTCGGACGACATCTCAATTCACCAAGAATAAAGACGACATTTATTGCTGACTAAAGCGTTGATCATCATTACGAAGGAGAATAACAGTCACCTATGAATACGGAACGTGGTCAATGGAGTTCGAAGCTTGGTTTTGTCTTTGCAGCGGCGGGTTCAGCTATAGGACTGGGTAATATCTGGCGGTTTCCCTATGTCACCGGAATGAATGGAGGAGCGGCTTTTGTTTTCGTCTACCTGCTGTGTGTGTTAGTGATTGGTCTTCCGTATATGTATGCTGAATTTGCTCTGGGAAGGGCAATACAAAAAAATCCGGTAGGGGCTATATCAAAACTGAAACCAGGCAGTTCCTGGGTTTGGGTAGGCGGTCTGGGCATTATCACCGGTTTATTCATTCTTTCCTATTATGCCGTAATCGCTGGATGGACTTTTGGATATATTTTCAAGACACTGATTCCTAATACGATGAGTTTCTCAGAATTTGTGGGAAACGTCTGGATACAAATTCCCTTATTCGCGATTTTTATTATTCTCACGGTTCTGATTGTTTATGGCGGTATTCAAGGCGGGATAGAGAAATGGTCAAAAATTTTAATGCCGATTCTTTTTATACTGCTCCTGGTTCTCATTATCTATTCGAATTGGCTACCGGGATCAGGAAAAGGTCTGGAATTTTATTTGAAACCAGATTTTAGTAAAATTACCGGCAAGGTTTTCTTAGCTGCTCTGGGCCAGGCTTTCTTCTCGTTGAGTTTAGGGATGGGTTTGATGGTTACCTATGGAAGTTATATTTCTAAAAAAGACAATTTAGTATCTTCCGGATTTTATGTGGCAATTGCCGATACCCTTGTAGCGTTTATGGCGGGTCTGGTCGTTTTTCCGGCTCTCTTTGCCATGAATCAAAATCCGGCGGCAGGACCGGGTTTAGTCTTTAATATCTTTCCGGCCATCTTTGAACGCATGCCAATGGGTGTGGTTATCGGAGTGACCTTTTTTATTTTGCTCTCCATCGCTGCTCTGACGTCCACAATTTCACTACTGGAAGTTCCCACTGCCTTTTTGGTGGACGAAAAAGATACTTCCCGAAAAATCGCCGTCTGGCTTGTCGGTGGAATCGTGTTTATCCTGGGACTTCCTTCGGCGCTTTCTCAGGGAGCAGTGTCCTGGCTGAGCAAACCAATTATCGCCAAAATGGAATTCCTCTCTTTGATGGATTTTATATGGGGAAATCTTTCATTAACGGTAGGTGCCTTTCTGCTCTCTCTCTTTGTCGGCTGGGTGTGGGGCGCGAAACATGCCGCGGCTGAAATTAGCATCGGATGCCCGGGTTTTACAAAATGGGCATCCTTGTGGGGCTTTATTATACGATTTATTACTCCCATTACCATTTTCATTATTCTGCTGAATCTTTTTCAACTGTTTTAAAAGTTATTAATTCTATTGCATTCCATCGGGCGGGGAACTGGTTTGGGTTTATACTTTAGATAGCTTTGAGAAATATAAAAATACAGGGTCTTATAAAATAAAAATGATCATGGATTGGCTTTGGTAAGTGTTAGTTAACAGTCTGTAAATTTATCAGAAATTATTTTAAAGATAACGATGTGAGAAAAATTGTAGTTGTTTTTCAAGATAATTGTCAATCCAGAGAGAAAAATAATCTTTTTCTTTACTGATTGTTAAAGGACCATATGTCAGAAAAACTTGAACAACTGCTCCAGATCTCATTTACCCTGCGCAATTTTATGTGGGGGAACTGGATGATCGGGTTATTAGTGCTTACTGGAATTTTATTGACGCTGGTGACTGGCTTTATTCAGGTGAGAAAATTTGGTCTGGCTTTCAGCCTGGTTTTACGCGGGGCCAGAGGCAAAGACCATTCGGCAGAAGATCAGGGTGATATATCTCCCTTCGCGGCCTTGATGACGGCACTGGCGGCCACGGTGGGGAATGGAAATATTGCCGGAGTGGCGACGGCTATTGCTACCGGTGGACCCGGCGCACCTTTCTGGATGTGGGTGTCGGGTTTCTTCGGAATGGCCACCAAATATGCTGAAGGTTTTTTAGGAGTGAAATTCAGAAAAATGGCTGAAGATGGGACAATGGCTGGCGGCCCGATGTATTATATTCGCTATGGTCTAAAAAATGAAAAATTCGCGAAGTTTTTAGGCGCAACCTTTGCGGTATGTGGAGCGGGAGCGGCTCTGCTGGGAACCGGCAATATGGCTCAGTCGAACTCCATGGCCCTGGCCTTTAAGAGTCAGTTTGGAATTCCACCGGTCATCAGTGGACTTCTACTTACCTTTCTGGTGGGTGTGGTCATCATTGGGGGGATTAAACGAATTGGTGCGGTTGCAGAACGTCTGGTGCCAACCATGATCACTCTGTATGTGGCAGGGGCATTTTTCATTATCTTTTCTCGCTTAAGTTTCATTGACGATGCTTTTCGGGT
>CAYMXZ010000311.1:0-3777 GCA_964394475.1 uncultured Caldithrix sp.
GCGAAGAGCTGATTGCTTACAATACCATTACTAACCTCTACCAAATCGCCTGGGTGGATGATTTTCACATGAATTACGCCATCATGTTTTCACAAGGTCAGAGCACCGACCGCGGTTTCAGCGTAAAAGGTGAATATGACGTTGGTAAAAATCAACCACGATGGGGCTGGCGAACGGAATATGAACTGCTGGATGATGAGCATCTAACAATTACCGCCTACAACATCCTTCCGGAAGGACTGGAAGTAAAGGCTATTGAAACTACTTACCGACGATTGAAGTAAAAATACTCCAACATGGTTGATAACTATCAGGCAAAAGCATTTGAGAAAGAGGTAGAAAAGATCGGGATTATGGCAAACAGAAATGATCAATATGTTTGATGCAGGACTGTATGTCAATTTTTCCCGCCAGTAAAGGGGCGGGTTCATATCTTTTCTTATATCAGAAATCACTTTTTATTAAATACAGAACAGATGAACAAGACGAAGAACAGGTTTTGGCCGGAAACATGTTGAGCAGGAGAACATATCATATCATTGCCGTTGGATTGTTTTTAGTAACTCTCACGCTTATTCATCTTCTAATATTTCAAAAAATGCCCGGTCGTGTTATTCTGGAAGAACTTTATTATATTCCCATTCTCTTGAGTGCTTTGCGATTTGGTCTTACGGGCTCAATTTTGACCTGGCTGTTGGCATCCCTTTTATATCTACCTTTTCTGGGAATTCATTGGACGGTAACGATTCTGGATTTGATTGATAGAATTCTTCATATTGTACTGTCGTTTGTATTTGCATTTCTGGCGGGATATTTGTCCGATCGCAGTAAAAAACTGCGAAAGCAAGCTGAACTTGATTCATCCCTTAAAAAAATTGGGCAGGCCGCTTCTGCCATTGTCCATGACCTAAGAAATCCGTTGATTGCCATACTTGGTTTTTCACGAAGGATCCATGAGGGAAAAGGAGATGCCGTACAGGCCGCACAACTGATTTCCAAATCGGCTGAAAATATGGAGAAGATTGTCAACAACGTACTGGATTTTTCGAGACCGCTTTGCCTGCAATTAAAGGATGAAGATCTGCGTCTGGTCGTTCAGCAGGCCCTGGAATTATGTAAAGCCAAAGCCGAAGATAAGGGAGTGACTCTCTTTGTCGAGACGCCCGAAAAGCCGGTGTATTCTTCCATCGAAAGCGTAAGCATGCAAAGGGCCCTGGTCAATCTGATCAATAATGCCATTGAAGCCTCCGAAAAAGGACAGAATGTGAATATCTCGATTGTTCCCTGGAAAAAATACCACCGTATTATCATCAAAGACAATGGACCGGGGATGGATAGAGAAACGCTCGAGAATATATTCATACCATTTCACACCAAAAAGGTGGGGGGAACAGGGTTGGGCGTTCCCATCGCGAAAAAGATTATCGATGGTCACAAAGGGAAAATCGCTATCGAAAGTTATCAAGGAAAAGGAACAACTGTTACCATTGATTTATCTCAGGATGCATTGGGAGGGGGAAGGGAATGAACGTCATGGCGGTAGAACGAAGTATGGTAGAACGGTATAACGGTATAGCGGTATAACGATATAACGGTATAGCGGCATAGCGATAAGCGACCTAACGGATAATATCCTCAGTACTCTCACAAAAAAATAATTGAATCCATTTACCTGTAATCATATATTTACCCCACAGGGAGGACTTACATGCAGATGAAAATCACTTTATTTTTCAGATTTGTAATCCTGCTAAATCTAGGCAGAGAAGGTTTGCTTTTTCCCGGTTAGTGAAGAGGTTTAATTGATTCACCGGGTATAGATTTATTTTTCTGAAGAGGAAGTATTTTTTACAATTGGAGTGGGTGTAAGTGACCTGCCGGAGGTATAGGTAAGAAAGTAAAGTTGGTTCTGCGGAAAAAGATTAACAGCAGAGAATAACAGGTATGCAGATAAAAAATATTTTTCAAAATAATTAGAAAAGAAAAAATGGAATGTTTATGATATTAATCATTTAAAAAATAATTTAAATTAGACAAAATAAAGAATAGTCATAAAAGATATTGAGTACGGAAAGGTTTTAAATATGGAAACATCTATAATTAATAAGGAATTATTAAAAAACACCAGCGAGGACAAATTATTTTTTAACGCTTTGGAAGGTGGTATTAAGATAATTCATGATGACTTTTTAACAACAAATTTAATTGAAGAAGGCTCTATTGATTTAATTGTTACTTCTCCTCCATACAATGTTGATATCAACTATCTTTCATTTCAAGATGATATTCCTTATGAAAAATATCTTGAATTTACCGAAAAGTGGTTGATAAAAACTTTTTTATTAACTAAAAAAGATGGAAGATTATGCCTCAATATTGCTTTGGATAAAAGTAAAGGTAGAAAAGGAGCTGGTTTTCAGAGTTTCTATGCTGACATTGTGAATCTTGCTAGGAGAATCGGATGGCAATATTTCTCAACAATAATATGGAATGAGGGAAATATATCAAGAAGAACGGCCTGGGGTTCCTGGCTTAGTGCTAGAGCACCATACGTTATTGCCCCTGTTGAGGTCATAGTAATCTTTTATAAAGAGAGATGGTCAAAGATAAAAAATGGAAAATCTGACATATCTAAAAAAGAGTTTATGGAGTGGACAAATGGAGTTTGGCTGTTTTCAGGAGAAAGTAAGAAAAAAATTGGTCATCCTGCACCTTTTCCTATAGAACTCCCAAAACGATGTATTAAACTTTTTAGTTTCGTAGGTGAAACTGTATTGGATCCTTTTTTAGGAAGCGGAAGCACTTTAATTGCATGTGCTCTATTGAACAGAAAAGGAATAGGTGTAGAAATTGACAAAAATTACTGCAAAATAGCAAAGGATAGGATAATAAAAGAAGCATCTATCAATCAAAAAAGACTTTGGAGCGATTAAATGAGAAGAGGATTTAAGTGTAAAAAAGAGGTTTTGGAAAATTTGCAAAGAAACTATGATGCAATGGTATCTACAAAATACCTTGATAATTTTTTAGAATCACTTAAAAATTTTGACTCAATAACAGAAAATTATTTACGTTCTATACTCACTGATTATTATTCAAATCAAAGAAGTAGAGATCAAGCATGGAAAACCTGTAAAGGTTCTCTATATGAATATGCCGTATTCAAATATATAAAAAGCATTGTAGACAGTAACAAAGAATTAAATGAAAAAATTTTAGTCATAATGGGTGATGATGCTTTATCTTTTCATGGAAATCAAATAGTAATCAAAAACTGGTCTGATATTTTTCCAGATGTAGATATAATTATTATTGAAAAGGCAACAAACCTGGTTATTTCTATTTTATCGTGTAAAACCAGTTTAAGAGAAAGATTAACAGAAACTGCTTTTTGGAAAAGAGAACTTGAAAAAACACATGATATGGCAAATATAAAACTTGTTTTTGTGACTACAGATAAAGACAATGAACTGAGAACTGAAACAAACAGATACATTTTAATGCATGTTGTTGATCATACATTTATTACAGATAAAAATAAATTTAATGAATTGATAAAAACATATGAAAAGAAATACGGAAACAGAGAAGACTTCTCAAAACTTCTTGATAAAGTTATGTTTATTGACAAAATAGAAGATTTCATGATAAACATATTGAACAGAGTAAATAATTAAATACTTGAAAGTCATACTGTCTATAATTTCTACTATTTTAAAATTAGTCAAGTCCAAATTTTTGTGTAAATTCATGATTAACTCTCAACATGGCTGTAGC
>CAYMXZ010000312.1:0-3751 GCA_964394475.1 uncultured Caldithrix sp.
GGGTAAGGTGACCGAAGTGCACGCCGGACTTTAATAAATCTTCCAATCCAATTTTCATCATAATAGAAACTCCTTCGTTTTGGGTTATTCCTCCACCGCTTTTGCTTTCAGAAATCAGTCCGCAAACTGACACCCTCTAAAAGATGAAGCGGTGTGTGTGATTTTTATGTATAAAAAACCCTTCCCACAATGAAAAAGGAAGGGCTATTTTCATAGACTGGGGTTATCGTTTTGAGAACTGGAATCGTTTTCGAGCTTTCGGACGTCCATATTTTTTCCGTTCTACCCGCCGCGGATCACGCGTCAGAAAACCTTTCGCTCTTAACTCCGATCGCAATTCTTCATTCCACTTTAATAACGCTCTCGCAATTCCCAAACGCAGTGCTTCAGCCTGACCGGAAAGTCCACCCCCGGAGATATTCGCAGTAATGTTGAATTTTCCCAGGGTGCTGGTCGAAATCAACGGTTGTTCGATCACCATTTTCAACACTTCGCGCTTGAAGTAATCCAACAACTCTCTACCATTCACAGTCATCTTTCCGTCACCCGGGACCAGCCTGACCCGAGCGGTGGCATTTTTCCGTCTGCCAATTGCATCATAAAATTCCATCTCTATTCCTTCTAACTAATTTTTAACGGTTTGGGATTTTGAGCCTGATGGGGATGATTTTCACCCGCATAGACTTTTAACTTCTTTATCATCTTACGACCCAGAGCATTCTTGGGCAACATCAAACGCACTGCATTTTCGATCACCCGATCGGGATGAGTTTTTATCATATCCCGGAAGGAAGTAAAACGGGTTCCACCGGGATAACCGGTATGATGAAAATACATCTTCCGTTCTTCTTTCTTGCCACTCAGCTTCACCTTCTCCGCATTGATCACCACCACAAAATCTCCCACATCGTAATGCGGGGCAAAGCTGGGTTTGGTTTTACCTCTTAAGATACTGGCAACCCGAGTAGCCAGGCGACCCAGAATCTGATCCTTAGCATCTACCACGAACCATTGTCGTTGAGCCGCTATCTCATCCACCTTCAAATAATCCGTTCTCAAAATAAGAAACCTCCTGCTAATACGACGAAAACATGCTACAGTTAATTTTAAAGCTTGAAAATATAAAATCTTAAGTGTGCTTAGTCAAGGCCAAATTTAAAATATTTATTGTCAAAATATCAAAAAACATCAGGTCAGCGCTTCAATGCCAATAGAATTGAATCCATTTTATTATCAACAAACCATCCGATTCTGAATTCGTAGCCAATACTTTTTCAAAATAATAAAAAGTCTGCCAGTTAATTAAACTTGTAATTGAATGAATTTTAATAAGTTATACGCTTTGTAAGCACAGCCATTTCTGGCTGAAGATACCAGTCATTATTTCCAAAGATGATTTGCAAAACTGATGGCTGATGATTATACTTGCTTTTAAATTTTATCAAAAAAAACAGTCAGGAGGATCCATTGTGAACATTGCGGTATGCATCAAAGAAGTGCCGGATACGGAAACCCGTCCCAGAATCCATGAGAATGGTAAAGAGATCCAGACCGAGGGGATTAAATGGATTGTCAATCCCTATGATGAATTTGCCATTGAATTGGGACTTCAGCTAACGGAAAAGCGGGGCGGTGAAGTGACAATTGTATCGTTTGGGCCGAAAGAGATTGAGCCCACCATTCGTTCGGCTCTGGCCATGGGTGCCCAGAAGGCTATCCGAATCGATGGTGCGAGGAACATAAACGATCCATTGCTGGTGGCCAGAAACCTGGTGAATGTGCTGAAGAACCGGAATTTCGATTTGATTCTGTTCGGTAAACAGGCTATTGATGACGATAATGCGCAGATTTCGCAGCTGGTGGCCGAGGCTTTGAACCTTCCCTGTGCCGCGGTAGTGGTTAAACTGGAATTAGAGGATAAGTGGGCAGTGGCAGAGAGGGAAATTGAGGGAGGAAAGGAAATAGTGAAATTTGCCATTCCCGCGGTCATTTCCTGCCAGAAAGGTTTGAATGAGCCGCGCTATCGCTCGTTGAAAGGGATTATGGCGGCCAAGAAGGTGGTGATTGAAGAAGTGTCAGCGATCCCAGAAACTGAAAAACTGCAGATAGAAAAACTGAGTTATCCGCCACAGAAAGCTGCCGGGAGAATAGTAGGTAACGGGGTGGAGGCAGTTCCCGAACTGGTTAGATTGCTAAAGGAAGAGGCGAAAATCATTTAAAAAATCAATGGAGAGTTTAAGGTATGGCACATATTCTGGTCATCTATGAAATAAGAGAAAATAAAATAAAGAAGACTTCTCTGGAGGCTACCAGTTTGGCGGTGCGCCTGTCGGGAGAGCTGGGTGGTACGGTTTCGGCTTTGCTGATGGGTTCGCAGGTGGATCATCTCACGAGCTTGCCTGGCGAATACGGCGCTCAGAAGGTATATGTCCTGCAACACCCGGATCTGGAAAAACACAGTCCGGATGTGGCAGCGCGACTCATTGCAGAAATTGCTCGGGATATTTCGGCTACTCATCTTCTGATGGGAGCGTCAGCTATGGGAAAAGATGTCATGCCACGGGTGGCCTTGCATCTGAATTCTCCGCTGGCCCAGGATGTGATTACACTGGAGGTTCAAAATGGTAAAGTATTTTATACGCGACCGATTATTGCCGGAAAACTGCTTGCGCAGATATCCCTGCAGGGGGAGTATCAACTGGCAACCATTCGCCCCAATGTTTTTCCTGTCGAGAAAAGTCCGCGAACACCGGAAATCATTCCATTGAATAAGACCATTCCGACTCCCAGAGTTCAGGTACAGCAGACCACAGCTGCTGAAGTTGGTAAATTGGATGTCACTGAAGCTGAAATTATTGTTAGCGGTGGACGGGGGATGCAGGGACCTGAAAACTGGCATTTGATTGAGAATCTAGCTAAAGTTTTAGGGGCGGCCATCGGGGCTTCACGGGCAGTGGTAGATGCCGGTTGGCGGGAGCATGGAGAGCAGGTTGGACAAACCGGGAAAACCGTTTCACCCAAATTATATATTGCCTGTGGAATTTCCGGAGCAATTCAGCATCAGGCGGGGATGGCCTCCTCTAAATATATCGTGGCTATTAATAAAGATCCGGAAGCTCCCATTTTTAAGCTAGCCGATTACGGAGTTGTGGGAGATGTGTTCGAAATATTGCCCAAATTGACCGAAGAAATACAGAAGTTGCGAAACCAGTAGCCGGGGTAGATAATACATAATACAAAATAAAAAATACAAATTACAAAATAAAAATAGGTACATCGGTATAACGGTATTGGTTCTTTTCCTTTAGGTTTCTGTGTGAGATCAATTTTTCGCAGAAAAAGAATACCATCAAATCTAAAATCTAAAATCTAAAATTTTATATATGAATATTGGTCTATTTTATGATATGCGATAATCTTTTTCTCAGCCATCTCTGCGTCTCTGCGCTAGTCGGTGCATAAAAGATTATCAACTAGAAAAAATCAAATAAATGACATTTTCTTAATGGAAAAATAAACCGAGCTAAAGCTCGGTTACTACAGGTCTACTTTATGATATGATATAATTTTTTTTCTCAGCAGTCTCTGCGTCTCTGCGCGAGTCGGTGCATAAAAGATTATCAACTAGAAAAAATCAAATAAATGACATTTCCTTAATGGAAAAATAAACCGAGCTAAAGCTCGGTTACTACTGCGGTCTCTGCGCGAGTGGGTGCATAATAGATTATCGTCAAAAAAAATCAGATAAATA
>CAYMXZ010000313.1:0-3721 GCA_964394475.1 uncultured Caldithrix sp.
AATGGCTGGAGACCAGATGCCCTTTATAAACAGCCTTTGCCTCTGCTCCATCCTGCTTAAATACTACCGCGGTTTCTGTTTGATTGGGATATTGAAAATCTACTTTATTGGTCTCTCCGCTCCACTGTTGAAAATACCAGGTAATTGGCTGCTCATGGAAGGAGATCACCTGCTGCGGCAGGGCGCGCACGGAGTAGTAGGGCTTTTCAGGATTAGATGGATCAGGTACTTGATTCAAAAACACGCCTTTGAAATCAGAACCAATGGTTAAGTTCAACGGAGAGAGATAGGTTTTAAAAGGAGCCACCATGCCCTGGTTGCGCATACCGTAGGGCGGATCGTTGTAATCAATCAGCCAGGGGTCTTTTAATTCAATCGTTCCGCTGGTAGCGTTGCCGTCAGAGACTAAATCTGTCTTTACAGTCGCTTCAGAAATTCCAATCAATTGAGCAAATAGTAGATCTGTTTCTTCTGATATAGGAAAAGTGTCGTGATTGATAACAGAATCTTCTTCATTCCAGTATTGAAATTTCTCACAATTCCACACATCCTGTTCTGCCCTTAAAGTGTGATTGCTACCTGGCTGCCAGTCATCAAAAGTATGCGGGGCAGTATAGGGTGGTTCCCAAGCACTGCCTCCCCAGTGTTCGAATTCCCCGGTATTGGAGCCAGCCTGGTTTAGTTGGTGAACCTCTACACCGATAATACCACCCAAAACCTGAAAGGCATCAGCACGTCCGTAACCACTTTGTACATTGTGCTCACCGGGATTCCCATAATTACCAAAAGCTTCCGCACTGCTGGTTAAATCGTCCAAAAAGTCTTCCGGATCATGAGCGGGATAGTATTCATAATATAGGGCAGCAATTCCGGCAACATGCGGTGCAGCGGCCGAGGTTCCGGGGAATAATTCCGGCCAATATTGCGTTGAACCAATTTTTGTTTCAACAGAATCCGTCGCAGTAATGGTTGGCGTTTCCCTCGTAACATAATACACCGGATCAAAAGAAATATATACATTGGTAGGACCCCGGGAGCTGTAGGATTCTAATTCATCCAGATTAAAAGCCGAATAGGCCGCCACACTAATCACATCCTGGACAGCGGCATGACCATAAATCTGATTTACCGGGTGATTATATCCTGATGGATATTGAATGGCAAAAACACATGGTTTTCGATTATTATTAGAATCATACATATTTCCCAATAGTTTTAGTTCAGCATCCCATCCACTGGACTTTTTTACCCGGATGTAAAAATCATCGGTTTGTCCGGTATTGTTTGTGTATTGTAAGATTTCCTGCGGTGTATTTGAGGTTTGATTTCCGTAAGCAACGACCGATGTGTTATTCCGGTTATAAAGGAACAGATCATAATCATCCGTTGCACCGTTCCAGTCATTTGCCCATTGAAGTTCCAGGCGTATTATATCCCCGTTTTCGATAGTCACTTTATTCCCGATATTTAGTCCGTCAAATTTCAACCAGTCGTCAGGATCCCCTTCGAAGTAACCGCCCCATAATTTTTCCGCATCATTCCCTGCTGCAGAAATATAAGTCCGATCATCTACAATAACCGCCCGAACTGTTTGACACAGTGCATCATCATCCTGGAAGAAGGGAACTCCAAGCCAGCCAATATCGTCCACTATTACTTTGCATCCCCAACTCTGCAGCTCTAAAATTCGATCTCTCATATCCGTAGGTTCATCATCTTCAGCAATTCCTCTAAAATATAAATCAGCACCTTCCGCCATATCATAGACAATTTCCAGCATCGCGGTTCCTTCATCATCAGGTACCTGGCAATCGTTATGATGTATATCGCTTGGCAAATCACCGGATTGACGGGAAATATCCCAATGTTCAACTCCGGTTGAAATGACTCCAACTTTTACTCCCTGCCCGGTTACATTATAGTGCTGTTGGGCAAGATCCGCCTTTAATTGGCCGAATCCGTCGGACAGATAATCCCCGATGCGGGAAACCCGGATAGGTGACGGTAAGATGCTTTTAACATCTGTTAATTTGGCAAGCTCTTTAATCTCTGCAAAGGGAATCCAACAGTAGATTTCCGGCATCCATTTAGATTCCGGCTTGGGAATTGAATAGGATTTTATAATGCCGTTATGCTGCTTGATGATATTAATCACCTTTTCAGTTTCATACCTGCCTGATTCATCGGATAATACCAGATACACATCCAGACGCCCCAGCTCATCAACTTTTATGGCAGGAGTGGAAAATCTTTGGACTATCTCTGGGGTGTTTAGCAGTGCTTCGGCTCCTGCCTCTTCCATTTGCCTGATAATTTGAAGAATAAGGGATGATATCTTTTTTTCGTGTTCGGGAAGATTTTTCACCGAATCCTTGAGATTTTTTGCCATTTCATTAATACGTTGTTTCTCTTCCGTGGTTAACTGGGCAAACAGTGAATTTACAAGAAAAACGACCAACAAAACCATAATGAATCTTCTTAAAAACACATAAATTGTTTCCATGTTTTTTTCCTTATTTTTCGTGATAGAATTTTTGATTATATTAAAAAAGGCAAAAAGAGGCTATGCCCGGAAATACCGGAATTACAAGACCGCCCCTTTTTGCTGTTCCTGACCGGAAGGGTGTTCCAGCACCCTTTCGGCTTATTTAAAAACCCTCATAAAGCATCACTTCCTTTCAAATTTTTTATGGTCACATTTCTCTTACACCCTTAATTATAATTACATTGCCGGGTAAATAACCGACAATGACCACCAAGCCATTTTTAACATCTAACCGTAATAATTTTGATGGGATAGATGGAAGTTCATTGTTCTGATAATTTTTCCAGGTCATGCCATTAAAATGAATGACCGTATTATATGCACCAACAATGAAAATGTCGTTTATGTCATTTCCGTGTATGGCATGGGTATAATACCCGGTAATATCATCTACCAATTCAATCCATTGGGAATATTGATTTGCTTTTTCAGTATAAAATATTCCGTCTCCCACAATGTAATAGTTCGAAGGCGGTTGAAACCAGATACCGCTGATACTCCAGGGTAAGCCGGTATTGGACACTTCAACCACCTCGTTGTCTTCTATTTTCATCACCCTGCTCTCACCACCATAGTATTTTGTGGAGGCAACGCACAGAATTTCGTATTCTCCCGTCTTTTCATTCTTTGCCCCCCAAATATCCTGTATCGGCAACTCCGTCCCGCTCTCAATCTTCTGCCAGCGGCTGCCGTCGTAATGGGTAATGTTGCCATTCGTGCCTACAAAGTAAATATCATTTGAAGATGCACCCCATATTTTGCTTATTCCCCCTTGTCTTTCCGAAACATACTCGGTTTTCCATACTGAACCAGTCCAATGACTATATGAGCCTGCCTCCGAAAACATCCAGATGTTATCTGAACTAAAGGCAAAAACGGTATTGATCGGATAATAACCAATTCCGATCACTGAATTTGTCGGTATCCGCTTCAACTCCCACTGCTGCCCATCCCAACCTGCCTGGCCGGCAGACAGGTGTACCGCATTGTACGGTAACCAGGGTTGGGCGCTGTCCGAATAAATCTCTCCCACCGCCCAGATATCATTTTCATCTACAATCGCTACATCATACAAAACTCCACTGCCATAAGGACTGGGGATTTCAATAACCTCCCACTGAAAATCATGGCTGGTGGTATCCATGGTCGTTATTTCTAAGGGGGCACTCTCCAGCA
>CAYMXZ010000314.1:0-3720 GCA_964394475.1 uncultured Caldithrix sp.
TATGCCTACCTGGAAATGGGTACCAATAAGGAGTATTACCTCTCCCTGGAGAGTCAGATGATTTTCGGTCCACCGGCTAACATTTTAATCGTCAACGGCTTGATTGCTCGTGGATATTATCTGAAAGGAACGCTTGATAAAATTGGAATCGAAGCCGATTTTCTGGCAGTCGGAAAATACAAAAGTGCTCCCAATCTATTGACCCGAGATGATATGCCTCCCGAAGATAGGGAAGTAACTACCGCTATTCTGGATGATTACTATGCACGCTACCTTGAGGCGATCAGCACTTCTCGAAATTTGGATAAGAAAACCGTAAAAAAACTTACCGACTATGGCATTTATTATTTAAAAAATGCATATGAGAATAACCTGATCGATACTCTGATGTATTATAATGAATTCCAGGATTATCTAAAGTCTATCGATAACAAAAAACCACGCTTTGTATCCTATTCACGCTATAAGAAAGCACCTTTTCCAAAAGTCAAACAGGAAATCAAGGATCAAATCGCACTCATCTATTGCGTAGGAGACATCGTTTCAGGTCTGGGAGAAGCCTATTCGGAAGAGGGAATTATGATTGGTGAAGGGATGGCAACTACCATCCGAAAAGCAGCGGAAGATAATCAGGTGAAGGCATTAGTTTTGCGCATTGATAGCCCTGGTGGATCTGGTTCTGCCGCTGACATTATCTGGCAGGAGGTAAAGCTGGCAAAAGCTAAAAAACCGGTTATAGTTTCCATGTCTGATGTGGCAGCCTCTGGAGGCTATTACATTGGTATGGCGGCCGATAGTATTTTTGCCCAGGCCGGTTCATTGGTGGGAAGCATAGGCGTTTTCTCGGGTAAATTATCGTTTAAGGAATTCTATAAGAAAATAGGAATAAACAAAGTTGAGATTCCTCGCGGCGACAATGCCACTCTCTTTTCAGAAATTCAGAAATTTGACAATAATCAACGAAAAATTTTGCAGGAGAACATAGAATATTTTTATCAGACGTTCGTCACCAAAGTTGCCGAGGGGCGACATATGACCTATGAACAGGTCGATCAGGTGGCTCAGGGACGGGTCTGGACCGGCGCCCAGGCCCTTGAAAATGGATTAATAGATAGAATTGGCGGTCTTTTTGATGCAGTGAATGCCGCGAAGAAGATGGCCGGAATTCCTGTTGAGTCATACGTAAAGTTAAAAATCTATCCACGGGAAAAGTCATTTCTACAAAAAATTTTATCGGAAGGATTAACCGTTACGGATATTATCTATGATAAGGTCGTTCCAACTACGGTAAAAAAATATGTGTATGGATTCCTCTATTTTAAAGACTTCGAACCGTTAATGATGGTGCCGATGTATTTGGATATTCAATAATTTCATAGAAAAAGATGAGTCTGAAGATAAACAAATTTTTACAAAGTGGACAGGTGTGGACCTATTCCAATCTCTTAAGTCTGTCCCGATTGTTTCTCGGTTTTCTATTATTTTATAGCATCAGCCATAAACAAACTCATGTTTCTATTTCATTGGCAGTGCTGGCGGTGATCAGTGATTATGCCGATGGGTATCTGGCCCGTAAACGAAATGAAATCAGTGAATTGGGCAAAATACTTGATCCTCTGGCCGATAAAATTACCGTAGCTCTGGGGGCAATTGCTCTTTATAAAGTTTATTCATTACCCCTTTGGATAGTCATTCTGATTATCGGTCGTGATATCTTGATTTTAGCAGGCTCAGTTATTCTCATGGAAAGATTACAAAACGTCGTTGCCTCGGAATTGCCGGGAAAGATAGCCGTGACCATCATTGCTATGCTTTTGTTAACCTACCTGCTCGAATGGCATATTCTCAAGCCTTATCTTCTTATCTTCGCTGTTCTCGCTATATTTATTTCCTTTCTTTTTTATGTCTTACGCTTTATTAAAATTTTTATTAAATACGAAAATGGATAAAAAAGAAAAATCTTCTATTTTGACCATAACGAAAAACATTGATGAAAGCATTGCTTTTATTCAAGCCCAATGTAATATCACTCCCGATATCGGTATTATCCTGGGATCTGGTTTAGGTAATTTTGCTGATCGATTGCAAGAAAAAATTTCTATTCCTACTTCCCACATACCCCATTATCCACTCTCAACTGTAGAAGGGCACGAAGGCACCTTAATTTTTGGATATATAAAAAAAATTCCAGTCCTGGTCGTCAAGGGTCGTACCCATTTTTATGAAGGTCATCCTATCGATAAAGTGGCTTATGTTGTCAGATTGATGACCCGTTTGGGAATAAAATTACTCATTGTGACCAATGCCGCTGGGGGAGTAAATCCTTATTTTCGTCCAGGTGATTTGATGATTATTTCTGACCATATCAACTTTATGTTTAAGAATCCCCTGCGTGGACCTCAATTGCCAAAAGAGACACGCTGGACCGATATGGGTGATGCGTATGATCAGAAATATTCAGAGATTATCGAGCGGGTGGGATTGGAACAAAAAATTCCCTTAAAGAAAGGGGTACTTTTTGTTTCGACAGGTCCTGCCTATGAAACTGCTGCTGAGGTGAGAATGGCGCGCCGCCTGGGTGCAGATGCCGTAAGTATGTCAACTATTCCGGAAGTATTAGTGGCTCGTGCCAACCATTTAAAAGTAGTCGGTATTTCTTGTATAACTAATTTTGGTACCGGACTCAGTCCTTTTAAACTTTCCCATCAGGAAGTGACCGATATTGCTCGCGCCGTTGAATCCAAATTTCAACGATTGCTTTTACAGGCAATCATTGAATTCGGCAAAAAGCTAAAAGCCGGAGAAGTGAGTTTAGCGAATAAGAGCAGCTAAGATTATTCCCAGTATTAGCCACAATGGAATAGAAAAAAGTAGCGCCCAGACTAATCCCTGTACGGTTTTTAATCGTTCCCGCAGAGAACGTTTCTCAAATGCGCGTTCAATTCGAAGTTTCACATCTTCCATGTGAAAAGGTTTGGTGATATAATCGTAGGCACCTTTTTTTATGGCATCTACAGCTGTCTCAATGGAAGGATAACCGGTGATCATTAAAAAAATGACATCCTTATCCATGTCGCGGACACGTTTCAAAAGCTCCAATCCATCCACATTGGGCATTAATAAATCAGAGATGATAAGATCGAATTCACCTTTTCGATATTTATTCAAGGCATCCTGGCCATCTTCCGCGGTCTGCACGTCGTAATTCATACTTTCCAAATAATTGCTCAGAACTTCACGAATATTTTCTTCATCATCAACCACTAAAACCCGACCTAATTTTTTCATAATATCAACCCCCTTTTCATTGCCGAAAAAAATACGATATATCTATATTCTAAGTCAAGATAAAACTCAATATATCATATCATCGTCTTTCCGGGTTTTAGGCTTGAGATAAATTCTATCTGAATCAATACCCGTCGATTTATTTTTTATATCCGAACTAAAAATTCAAATTGATTTAAAAGTGAATTTGGCCTATTTTATACAAAAATAATGAGGCGCTGATATGAAAGTTATTGAGAATGTAATAAAAATTATTTTAGTTCTACTCATTCTATTTGTGCTTATTCAAAACTCTGGCCAGAGAGTGGATCTGGCATTCTTTACGCTGTCTTTCCCGGCGATTAATCTGGCGATTGTATTGCTGATTACCCTTGGTTTTGGCGCTATCTTAGGATCTTTATTAGTGGGTTTCTCTCTCATTCATTCCCGCAG
>CAYMXZ010000315.1:0-3693 GCA_964394475.1 uncultured Caldithrix sp.
GTCCCAACCAAAGGTATCCGGTAGGAGTAGCCGGTTTTGCGTTCCTGGAGAGTCCCGGAATTCATTACTATGGGATTGATAACGATGACGATGGGTTGACAGATGAAACCCGGGTTTCGGGACCGGGAACCTGGTTGAATTTACCTCCTTATGGGGTAACAGACCCGGTTAAATTCCAGGAATATTTTGGTTACGAACCCAGACCCCATTTCTCCGGTGATGAAGATGGTGATTGGATGAGTTATACTGATATAAATCAGAATGGTCAATGGGATGAAGGTGAATCTCTGAATGATGATCTGGGTGAAGATGGTCTGGGTCCGAATGATTTTGATTATCCCGGACCGGATAACGGAGAGGGCGACGGGATTCCCACGGCGGGCGAACCGAATTTTGATTTCACAGATAAAGACGAGTCCGATCAAATCGGTTTAACGGGATTCCGCATTTTTCCGGTTCACACCTATGAATTGTGGAATGAGGAACAGAATTGGGAAGTATTCCGTTCGGCTCCACCACCTCATAGTCAGCAGGTAACGGCAAATTTAGGTATGTTTTTTTCCTCTGGTCCATTCCCACTGCGAGCAGGACAAACTGAGAATTATTCCATGTCTTTGTTGTTTGGAGATAATCATGAGGATCTGGTTTTAACCAAAAAAACGGTACAGCAAATCTATAATGCGGATTATCGGTTTGCCAAACCACCCGAAAAACCCCGGATTAAAGCGGCTATTGCCGGAGATAACCGTGTGATTCTGGTATGGGATGATCGAGCGGAGAGATCCTGGGATCCTTTTTTACAGGAATATGATTTTGAGGGTTATAGAATTTATCGCAGCACTGAACCGGAATTTTTAGAAACCCGGCTCATCACCGATGCTTATGGAAGAGCGACTTTCAGAAAACCCATTGCCCAGTTTGATAAAATTAATGAATATCAAGGCTTACATCCGATAGATGTCCAGGGGGCCAATTTTGACCTGGGGAAAAATACTGGTTTACAACATTATTATATCGATACCGATGTGAAAAATGGTCAGACGTATTATTATGCGGTAGTCAGTTATGACCATGGTTTAATTGACACCAGTGCTTCCGGGGCTTTAGCGGGGTTAACACCTGCTGAATGTACCAGTAAAATTGAAGTGGATATTTCAGGAAATATACGGGTGGATGTGAATACTACCGTCGTTACTCCAACTGCTCCGGCTGCCGGCTATGTATACCCGGAAATTGTGGATGAATTGAAAAGGGTATGTGCAGGAACCGGAGAGGTCTGGATCGATTTTCTAATTCCAGATTCAATTCCGGATGGCAAAGAGTATCGCATTGAATTTAATGACACCTCTTATTTCCATAATCAGGGAAATCCCAATTATGTCATATATGATATCACAGGTGGGCAAAAAGTGCCTTTGACGGATACGATCTGGATCGACAAATTCTCCCAATCCCCCTTGGTAGATGGTTTTGTGGTGAATGTAAAAAATGATGAATGCGAGTTGGATTTCAAGCAGACCGGCTGGCTGGTGAGCAGCACGAATTATCGCTGGCGGGTAAATCTGGATCCTCGTTTTACGCCGCCGGATCCGAACAGCCCTCTGAATTTAAACATCAATTATCCAGGGGATTTTGAGATCATATTTTCTGATCAGATTATCGATACAGCGATCAATCGCGCTGGATATCCACCTACTTATCCCTGTAAGTTTTCAGTCTACAATTTGACGGAAAATAAAGAAGCAAAATTCCAGTTTCAGGAATATTATGTCATCGATTCCACATTAAGTCCTTTCTTACCTGGACAGGATGTGGGCAAGATTGAAGGGGTGATGATCTGGGTGGATGATCCAACTTCTTCAAGTTTCTTTAATTTCAAAACCAGCTGGCGTCTGTTTTTTGAGGGTGATTCCACTTTAGGGCAGATGATTCCACCAGCCCCGGGCGATATTTTCCACATCATTACAAAGAAACCATTTCGAAGCGGGGATCATGTCGATTTTAAAGTTCGCGGGAAACGGTATGATGCGCAGAAGGCAAAGTCTGATATGGATAAAATTGCCGTTGTTCCCAATCCTTATCTGGTAACCGCTTCCTGGGAGCCGCGTTCACCTTATCGCTTTGGTCGCGGCGAACGAAAAATTGAATTCATCCATTTGCCCAAAAAATGTACCATCCGCATCTACACCTTGCGAGGTTACCTGGTGGATACCATCATTCATGACTCCACTCTGGAAGATGGTTCAGAAAGCTGGAATCTGATCAGCAGGGATGGGAGGGATATTGCTTATGGGGTCTACATTTTTCACGTCGATGCGGAGGGTGTTGGCGAAAAAATTGGAAAATTTGCGGTTATAAAATAACACAGGTCGATACCATGAAAGCTGGATATTTTATTTTTTTCGTCATTCTGAGTTTTTGGACGTTAAGCTTTGGACAGTACCATGGTGACATATCGAATGTTGGTACCACTGCCGCTCCTTTTCTGGAAATTGGAGTAGGTGCAAGAGCGATTGGAATGGCCGGGGCTTTTGTGGCAACTGCCAACGATGCCAGTGCCATCTATTGGAATCCCGGAGGATTAGGTCGGTTGAATCGACCTGAAGTATTATTCGTTCACACCGAATGGATTGCGGATATCAATTATGAATTCGCCGGAGCTATCATCCCCCTGGGAAGAGTCGGAACAGTGGGGGCCAGTGTAACATCCTTGAATATGGATGATATGCTGGTGCGCACTGTCGATAAACCAGAAGGCACCGGCGAATATTTTGCAGTGAGTAACCTGGCCTTGATGCTTTCCTATGGTTTTAATTTAACCGATAGATTCTCTATTGGCTTTAATACAAAATATGTCCAGGAGAAAATTTGGAAAGAATCAGCCCAGAGTTTCGCTGTCGATATTGGAACGATCTTTCGAACCAGTTTAAATGATATGCGGATCGGAGCTGTGCTGACCAACTTTGGTTCGGATATGAAAATGAATGGCGAGGATTTATTGGTTTTTCATGATCCAGATCCGTATCAAATGGGGAATAATGACAAAATATTTGCAGAATTGAAAACGGACCAATGGCCGCTTCCTTTGAATTTTCAATTTGGATTGGCCATGGAAGTCCTGAAAAAGAACCCTCATCGCCTCACCATCGCTACTGATGCAATGCATCCGATCAACAACAAGGAATGTATGCATGTGGGAATAGAATATGCGTTGCGTGAGCAATTCATGTTGCGCGGAGGGTACCGGAGTTTATTTTTAGATGATAGCGAGGAAGGATTAACACTGGGAGCAGGTTTTACGGTCAGATTTTTAAATAATTATCAGGTAGTTATCGATTATGCCTATGCTGATTTTGGCCGTTTGCAAAATGCGCAAAGATTTTCAGTATCCATGCGATTTTAATTGATATTCTGTTGGCGAACAATCAGAGAAACAGATGCTGTCAAAAGCGGAAAAGTGTTAAACGAATTGTAGCTGTTCTTAATCGATATAAATAAAAAAATTTTAGTGTTATTTGATAAGTGATATCAAAAATATTTTTTTTCATTATTTACATTTTCGTTTTTTTCTCGGCCTTCAGCTGTGAGAAAAGAGGAAATATAAAACACCATAAAATTCTGTACTGGTCATCAAACAACCCGGATGAAATTATCTTTGCCCGGGAAGTAGTGAATGAGTGGAATGCATTACAG
>CAYMXZ010000316.1:0-3652 GCA_964394475.1 uncultured Caldithrix sp.
ACTTAGCTCAAGAAATTCCCGAGTGCAGGGATTTCTGGCTGCCGGCCATGTCTGTACGGTGATGGGCTATGAAGAATATATCCCACTGGCGGAAAAATTTAAAGTGCCGATTGTAGTGACGGGATTTGAACCATTGGATATAATGGAAGGAATTTATCTGGCGATTAAGCAATTGGAAGAAAATCGGCATGAGGTGGAAAATCAATACAGGAGGGTGGTAAAAAGAGAGGGGAATCGGGCCGCCCAGAAAATGATGCAGGAAGTATTTGAACCTGTCGATCGCAATTGGCGAGGAATTGGCCGTATTCCTGGCAGTGGCTTAAAATTGCGATCTGCTTTCACCGAGTATGATGCTGAACATTTCTTCAGGGTCGATGCGATTGATACGGCGGAATCAACGGAGTGCATTGCCGGAGAAGTACTGCAAGGCCTAAAAAAGCCGTTAGAATGTCCGTTGTTTGGTAAAGCCTGCACACCGGAACATCCGGTGGGCGCGCCGATGGTTTCTTCGGAAGGGGCCTGTGCGGCCTATTTCCGTTACCGAAAATAAAATTCATCGATAAAATGGATTCCGATATGAAAAAGAATGATCAAATCGATCTATCAGCCGGCATGATATGTCCAGTGCCGATGAGTGAATATGAGCGGATTTTACTGGCCCATGGTGGGGGAGGAACGCTCTCCCATCAGTTGCTGCAGAAGATGATCTTTCCGCAGTTTGATAATGAACTCCTGCGGACTGAACACGATGGCGCGATTTGGGAAGTCAATGGAATGAGATTCGCTTTTTCTACGGACTCTTATGTGGTGAGGCCGATTTTTTTTCCCGGGGGAAACATCGGTGAGCTGGCGGTTTACGGGACGGTAAATGATCTATCGGTGTGCGGGGCGCAACCACTCTATCTCTCGGCTGGTTTTATTATTGAAGAAGGATTTTTAATGGAGGATTTCTGGAAAATAGTGCAGTCCATGAAAAAAGCTGCCGAAAAAGCTGGAGTAAAAATTGTCACAGGAGATACCAAAGTCGTCGATCGCGGTAAGGGTGATAAAATCTATATAAACACTTCTGGAGTGGGATTGGTTTATGAGGGCGTGAATATTTCTCCGCAGCGGATTCAAAGCGGCCATAAGATCATTGTTAATGGTAAAATTGCCGAACATGGTTTGGCGATTCTATCAGCCAGGGAAGAATTCGAATTTCAAACATCGATAGAAAGTGATAGTGCTCCACTAAATGAATTAATAGCAGAGATTCTACGGGTGTGCCCCGAGATTCCCATGCTACGCGATCCTACCCGCGGAGGAATTTCCAGTGCCCTAAATGAAATTGCAATGAAAGCACAAAAAGGAATCAGACTGGAAGAGAGACAGATTCCCATTGCGGAAGAGATAAAAGCTCTCTGTGAAGTTTTAGGATTTGATCCGCTGTATGTTGCTAATGAGGGAAAGGTTTTGGTATTTGTGCCTCCTTCGAAGGTCTCAAAAGTTCTGCAGGTGATGCATCGACATCCCCATGGAAAAGAAGCAGCAGTAATTGGAGAAGTAGTGGATGATCATCCTGGACGGGTGGTAATGAAAACCTTGATCGGCAGTAACCGGGTGGTGGACATGATGTCAGGGGAGCAGCTTCCCAGGATTTGCTGATTAATAATTTGTTAGATGAAATAAAGACCCGTCCACTTAAACTCACAGAACGTGACTCTTGAACGATCCACACTAAACAGCTTCATCAAATTAATAATTATAAATCGATTCCTTTTCCCACCAAGAATTGGATCAGATGTATTATTCCTGGGGCTTTTCAGAATTTTATAAATTAAAGATCCCCGTTTGGTTAATGGGATCTTGCTATAAGGCTAAATTACGGTATTATTTTTTTCGTGTTTCTCAATAAATTTCCATCCACCCACCATAGATGAAGTAGTTCCCCTTTCTTCGATATAATCGTGATAAAAAACCAGATAGACATGAATCATTGCGAAAATGACAAAAAACCACATCATCATATGATGCCACTGGCGAACTGCGAAATCGCCGCCCATCAGAGGTACAATCCACGAAAATAGTTGCGGGAACCAGCTTTTACTCATTGCTGCATATAACCCGAATCCTGTTACTGCCTGAAACAAAAATATTAAAAACATCAGGAAATAAGTAAATCCGGCTAATGCGTTATGTCCAATGGACTTTAATGGTTGCTTGCAAATCTGTAATACATCCAGACATAAGACGTGGACAATTTCCTTCCAATGCCGTGAAGAGTAAGGAATAAAGTTTTTCCAGCTGGAGAAACGATTACCCACAAATCCCCAATAAATTCGGAACAGGAAATTGAAGAAGAAGATAAAAGCGAACATAAAGTGAAGAAAACGTATCGTTCCGAACCAATATTGATAGGAAGCTTCAGCAGAACTATGAATAGCGATCGGTGAACCGATTAGATAACCGGTAACCGCCAGCACCGCAATGCATAAAGCATTAATCCAGTGGTAGAAACGAACTGGAAGTTCCCAGACGTAGATTTGATAATATTCCGCATATTTGTTGCTAGTTTTCGCCATCATTTTCCCTCCTACAGGATTTTCACCTGGTTAAGATGTTTCCCCTCTGGATCGTAGAGATGAACAGCACAGGCAATGCAGGGATCGAAAGAATGAATTGTTCGTAGAATTTCCAGTGGCTGATCAGAATTAGCGACGGGGGTATCCAACAGTGAAGCTTCATAGGAGGAACGGTTGCCATAGGCATCGCGGGGAGAGGCATTCCAGGTGCTAGGCACAACTAATTGATAATTATCAATCTTCTGATTTTTTATGACAATCCAATGCGCCAAGGCGCCGCGCGGAGCTTCGGATAGACCGACTCCTTTACATTCGGCCGGCCAGGTTTCTGGTTTCCATTTTTCGCTGTTGAACATCCGGGAATCGCCATTCTTGATATTTGTGATCAGTTCATTATTGAAATCCTTCATCCAGTGAGCAATCAGCTTGGTTTCCAAACCGCGGGCGGCTGTTCTCCCGAGGGTGGAGAACAGGGCAGTGAGTGGGGCTCCCAGTATCTGAAGGGTCTCGTTTATTATTTGTTTTACATCGTCTTTTCCTGAAGCATAAGCCACTAAGAGCCGGGCCAGTGGACCAACTTCCATAGGATGATCTTTCCAGCGGGGTGTTTTTAACCAGCTATACTTTTCGGAGACATTTAAATGTTCATAGGGTGGAGTAGGCCCTGTGAAGTGAAATTCGGTTTCACCTTCCCAGGGATGCAAGGAAGTCTTATCATTACCCTGGTACTTATACCAGGAATGAGTCACATATTCCCGAACCTGCTCCGGATCCTCTCCTTTTACCTCATGAACCTCATTTAAATTTCGATCTAAAATAGCTCCTCGTGGGAATTTAAAATTAGATGGATCATTATATCCATTGGTCGGAAGATCACCATATGCTAAATAATTAGGAAGTCCACCACCAATAAAAAACCAATCTTTATAATATCCCGCTACCGCCAATAAGTCAGGAATATACACCTGTTCCACAAAGTCAATGGCATTATCAATCAACTGGCTGACTTTCATCAATCTCTCGGCATTAAGAGCATTGGAATCGTCAGGATTAATGGAGCAGGGTACTCCACCTACCAGATAGTTAGGATG
>CAYMXZ010000317.1:0-3621 GCA_964394475.1 uncultured Caldithrix sp.
CTCTGGCTCACCGATTCTTCGCCATGGTGTGCGCTGTAAAACATCCTGCAAATAAGCGGCATTTTTTAAGACCGGCTCAACCAGTGGGGTGCGAATATACCAGGGAGCGACACAATTCACCCTGATTCTATCGGCAGCCCACTCCACTGCCAGATTGCGGGTAAGTTGAATAATAGCAGCCTTTGTCATTCCATAGGGTGAACCGGTGCGCATGTGAGTGAGTCCAGCCACTGAAGAAATATTCACAATGCTGGCACGAGCTGATTTTTTTAAAAGAGAATAGGCTAATCGACACATGGCAAAAGTGGAAATCAGATTGGTCGTAAGGATCAGATGAAATTCATCATCAGAATATTCCATGGTTTTTTTGCGGATATTGGTACCCACATTATTTACCAGAATATCCAGACCACCCCATTTTTTCTCTACCTGCTGGAATAGACTTTCCCGCTCCTGTGCTTTACTGATATCTAAACTCATCCCCTGAACTTGAAATCCTCTTTTCTGCCAATCAGATAAGCGCTGCTGCAACACGTCAGAATCCCGTGCCACTATTATAACTTCTGAACCTAATTGTAGAAATTCCTCGGCAATTGCATAACCAATGCCGCGGGTTCCACCGGTAATTAATGCCTTCTGTCCTTTTAGCGTCCAACGAGTTTCCAAATCAGTTCCTCCTTTATCACCTGTGATTTAAAGTATAAGCATGGTTTTTAATAAAGTCATCCACTATAATCTTTGTTTTGATTATTCTATTTTAGATAAATGACATTTTCTGATGATGTTATCATTCAGGAATGAGTAATTTTTCTCCCATGTTTAGGATGTGATATCTTTTCTGGAATTCTTTAGAAAGTCTTAATTTAACTTCATAAGGATAGGCAGTGGTCCAGTAGCGGTTTTCTGGAGTGACCTGAAATGTATCCCGATGCTGGGGAAGAATATAAGCTGGTTCTAATTCGTTTATTAAAATCAGCGATTGATCGATATAGGTATTATGTTCAGTAGGTGAAAAGAAGAGCACATCTACTTTTTTCAGGAAAAGATGGTCTTCCAGGAGTACGGTGTCGCCCATCTGCAGAAGGCGTTTACCATGTAAGGTGATGAGGTAACCGCAATCTTGCAGATTAGCTTCGTAGAATACGGCATACTTTGGATTGCCGTGAATAGCCCGCAGCGGTTCAATCTGCACTTCTCCAATGGAAAATGGTTTTCGGGGTTCAGCAATATAGATTCGTTCGCCGGGTATATGTAATTCCTGCGCCGCCTCCAGACAATTGGCGGGCATTACAAAGATACACTGCGATTTTTCTGCTAAAATTTTTGAGGTCTCCCGCTCAAAATGGTCGCCATGTTCATGTGTAATAAATGAAATATAAAGAATGGGTGCTAATTCCAGTGCCGAAATCGGGGAGGGCACTGCCCGTTCTGTTGATTCCAGGCATAGGTCGGTGCCAATTACGATCGATCTGGATTTAATGATCCACCCATTGTGACCAGTCCACCAGATTCCAATTCCCTGCTGATGATCGTTAATCTCCTTGATGATTCGCGGTTCACTCATTAATCCCTGAGAAAACAGCCAACAACTGATTATCGTCATCCATCCTATGATGTATTTATTTTTCATCTTCCTATCTACCCTCAGGTTTTTATAAATCTTTTTTGTGAAAAATTAATAATGAACTTGATATCCAACTATATGGCAGTGATAAGTTATCAAAATTAAAAGTATCGATTGTTTTGAAATATAGAAGATAACCAGATGAGATAAATCCGGAAAAATTTTTTAAATTATTCATGATTATAAAGTACCCTATTATTTATGTTACAACAACAATCTAATCCATTTTTGCCCTTATCTTTCCGTTGATATTTTTTAGTGGTTTCTATTCGAAGAATGAATTTTAATCCCCTGTATATCCACTATTCTGAACAACCAGGAAAATGGTAATTGCACCCTGATGATAAGAATTATGTTATTCAGTTTTCGTTAAAACTTCCTCCAGAGTACCTTTCTTCACTATTTCCAGAGAGCTCCAGGTATACCAGTTCTGATCATCGCGCCCGCTGACGGCCAGTTTAACAGCTGGCTTGTAATCGTAAGGATCAAACAGAGCGAAATATACATTGTAACGGCCGGGCGTGGCGTTTTCAGGAATGATCAATTTAGTGGACTCAAGGTGGCGACCAGGCAGCCATTTCAACACATTCCAATCTGTTTGCTGACTCTGGAGAATGATTCGTTGGCTGTGTCGACCGGCCTGGCGAATTTCAAAAATTGCTTTATACGCACGATAGGGTGGAGCGACACCGATATTATCAAACTGCATTTCAATGTGGAGAGTGTCACCCGGTTCTAACCATTTTTCATGGCGGAGAGAGCGCACCGCCAGTCGATATCCCATGCGCTTTAAAAACTTTTCGGTGGCTGGCCACCATTGAGGCGGTACAGGTGCCGATTTGTTGTTCAGCACCGAGGTATGCAGCTCTAAACAAGCATTATAAATAAATTCGATATCGCGGCCGGCTTCCAGCCAGGTATCCATCGTGCCGCAGCTTTCAAAAGCGACTGGACGGGTTTTCCAGGCTTCTCCGACTGACGGATACATTCGCGGTAACTGCAAATAGCGAGTCATCAAGTTCCAGTTATTGGGGGGACCATAGTCGCCCATGCAGTCAGCCCGCCAGCCAGTGCCGTGACTGGTAGCGTAGATCAAACCTTCTTCTGCATCTTCTGGAATCACCATCGGGGTTTTCTTGAATCCTTCCAGATACCAATCGATGATCATTTTTTTGATTTCAAATGGATATTCCTCTCTCTCCTGAACAAAGCTGAGATGCCATTCACCCCAATGACCATAAGAGCCGATGTCTATATGATCGATGTCAGGATGCCCGTCATAGCGTCTGGCAAATTCCTTCACTAAACGTCCCATGTATTTCGCAAAAAGTGGATCGGCATGATCTGGCATCCAGCTGACATCTTTTTTTCCTGCTAATTGGGAGCTTTCGGCAATGTATTCAAATCCTTTGGCCCCTTTCGCTCGATACCAGTCGGGCACATGGGGACGGCCATTCGCCGGCATGATGCGGGTAGCTAAGCGTTGGTCGTGGGCGCGTGCCGCGGCTAATACCGAATCCACCATCTTCCAGTTAAACTTTCCTTCCTGAGGTTCTAATTCATCCCAATACCAGCGGAAGTAGGCAATTGAACTCTCAGGATAACCCGGCACCTCTCCATTGAAAGAACTATGGGTAGTAAAACCCATCCCGGGATTACAGAGTACGTCATCAATCTCAGGCGGAGAGACAATAACCACATTCGGTACTCCTTTGGCTTTTATGATATTTACGAATGGTTGCAACTGAGAAAACGCCAGCGAGATAGCGGCTATGATCAGAACAGGAATTGAATATTGAATGAATTTTTGCATTGAAATAATCTCCCTATTATTTTTTTATATGATTATTGCTTTAGCTCCGAAAAGATGTTTTGAAAATTGAATATATACAAACTGATTTTTATAAAAAATAAAACATTTACCTAATATGTCTTTTTTTTAGTGTACCCTATCCCCTTACCCCTTTCCCTACCGGTAGGGAAAGGGGTTGGGGTTA
>CAYMXZ010000318.1:0-3618 GCA_964394475.1 uncultured Caldithrix sp.
GCGAGTTTTGCAGATCTTATCCCGTCGAACGAAAAATAATCCGGTGTTAATAGGAGATCCTGGAGTTGGTAAAACGGCTATCGTGGAAGGGATTGCCCAGCGAATTGTGAGGGGGGATGTTCCAGATAATCTGAAGGATAAAAGAATTGTTGCTCTTGATATGGGCGCCTTGATTGCTGGGGCCAAATACCGGGGTGAATTTGAGGACCGATTGAAAGCCGTTTTGAAAGAAATTCAAGAATCAGAAGGCAATATTATTTTATTTATCGATGAATTACATACAGTTGTTGGAGCCGGTGCGGCCGAGGGAAGTATTGATGCGTCTAACATGCTGAAACCAGCCCTTGCCAGAGGAGAATTGCGTTGTATAGGTGCCACCACTGTGGATGAGTATCGCAAATATATTGAAAAAGACGCCGCATTAGAAAGACGTTTTCAACCAACTTTAGTTAATCAGCCCAGTGTGGAGGATACCATCTCCATCTTGCGAGGTCTGAAAGAAAAATATGAGATTCATCATGGGGTTCGCATCACCGATGCGGCCTTGATTGCCGCCGCCAATTTATCAGATCGATATATTACTGAACGATTTCTTCCTGATAAAGCTATCGATTTGATCGATGAGGCCGCCTCTCGCCTGCGGATTGAAATCAATTCTATGCCGGAAGAACTGGATGAAGTTGAAAGAAAAATCCGACAATTAGAAATCGAGACGGTAGCGCTGAAGAAAGAAAAAGATGAACAGTCGAAGGAACGTCTGAAAAAAATAAAGGAAGAATTAGCCAGTCTTGAGGAATTAAGAAAGCAATTGACCTTGCACTGGAACATGGAAAAAGAAACTATTCAAAATATTCGCGATGTTAAAGCAGAAATAGATCAGCGGAGAATAGAAATGGAAAAAGCCGAGCGGATGGGTGATTTGAACAAAGTAGCTGAATTAAAATATGGGACAATTCCGGCACTGGAGAATAAGCTGAAAGAACTGAATTCAAAATTGCAGGAGATTCAGAAAGATAAAAAGATGTTGAAGGAAGAAGTTGATGATGAAGATGTAGCTGAAATTGTCAGTCGTTGGACGGGAATCCCGGTTTCTCGTATGCTGGAAAGTGAAAGGGAAAAGCTCTTGAAAATTGAAGAAAATTTATCGCGGAGAGTAGTAGGGCAGAATGAAGCCATTCGAGCGGTTGCCAATGCTATTCGGAGAGCACGAGCTGGCCTGGCTGATAAAAATCGTCCAATCGGGTCTTTTATTTTTATGGGACCTACCGGGGTAGGGAAAACCGAATTAGCTCGGGCTTTAGCAGAATTTCTATTCGATGATGAAGAAGCGATGGTCCGCATCGATATGTCCGAATATATGGAACGACATTCGGTGTCACGATTGATCGGTGCTCCTCCAGGATACGTTGGATATGAAGAAGGAGGACAATTATCCGAAGCCGTTCGCCGTAAACCTTATTCAGTGATTTTACTGGATGAAATCGAGAAAGCTCATCCAGACGTGTTCAATATTCTTCTTCAGATTCTGGATGATGGCCGATTGACGGATAATAAGGGACACATTATCAACTTTAAAAATACTATAGTGATTATGACCTCCAATATTGGAGCACATCTTATTCTGGAAAAAACGCAGTCGCGAAATGGTAAAAATCTTGATGATCTGTATCTGGAAATAAAACAAGATGTCATTCGACTATTACAACAGCAATTAAAACCTGAATTTTTAAATCGAATTGATGAGATCATCGTTTTCCATAGTCTGACGCAAGAACATATTCTAAAAATTATTGATCTGCAGATGGCTAAGGTAGAAAAGCAATTATCGGAGCGTGGTTTATCCATTGAACTGACCACCTCGGCTAAGAATTACTTCGCTTCAACGGGATATGATGTCACCTTTGGTGCTCGTCCGCTGAAACGACTCATTCAAAAGGAAATTTTAGATCGTTTAGCCTATAAAATATTAGAAAACGAGTTCCAGCGTGATGAAAAAATCTTAGTCGATTACGTCAATGGTCAAATCATTTTTAAGAAAATGGCGCACGCTGTTGCCGCATCGGCGTGATGACAACTATTTTTAACAGAAAGAAACTATAATTATATTTGAAAGTATGAGAAAAAAAATTAAGGAGACACTATGAAGAAGCAGAAAGTATTTCAGTTTGGGATGTTGTTTATCATTTTGGGAATAGTCATCGGTCTAATTATTGCGGGAAGTTTCGACATCACTAAAAAAATAGGTGCCAATCCACCTCAAAATTCAGCCATTAATTCTGAAAATCCTTCTAGCACTTCAACCAGTGAAGGACTGGCGGTATTAGAAGAATTAAGTACGGCGTTTGCCAATGTGGCCGATCAGGTCAATCCCTCGGTGGTTACTGTTTTTACGGAGACCATTATTAAACAACGACGATCGCCGTTTTTTCAATTTCCTTTCGAAGAATTTTTTGGGGAGGATTTTCGGAAATTTTTTGAAACTCCATCCGTCCCTGAAAGAGAGCAGAAACAATACGGATTGGGTTCGGGAGTTATCGTTTCATCCGATGGGATTATTATCACCAACAATCATGTGGTAGAGGGAGCGGATAATATTAAAATACGTCTGATTGATGAAAAGGAATATCCAGCTGAGATTAAAGGGGTTGATCCCAGAACTGATCTGGCTGTTCTAAAAATTGATGCAAAAAATTTACCTTTTTTAAAATTTGGTGATTCTGATAAAGCGCGCGTAGGGGAATGGGTACTGGCTATTGGTTCACCTTTATCACCCGAATTAGCTCACACAGTGACCTCTGGTATCATCAGCGCGAAAGGACGAAGCGGATTATTTGATAGCGGAAAATACGAAGATTTTATCCAGACTGATGCGGCCATCAATCCAGGAAATTCAGGAGGAGCACTCGTCAATCTCCATGGTGAACTAATCGGAATCAATACCGCCATTGCCAGTCGCACCGGAGGTTTTATGGGGATAGGATTCGCTATTCCTTCTAATCTGGCTAATAAAGTGATGACCGATATTTTACAAAAAGGTAAAGTGGTCAGAGCCTGGCTGGGAGTTATCATTCAGGATGTGAATAATGAAATTGCGAATGCACTGGATCTCAAAACGCCGACGGGTGCACTGGTTTCCAGTGTACAGGAAAACAGTCCAGCCGAAAAAGCTGGTCTAAAATCGGAAGATGTTATTATCCGATTCAATGGAAAACCAGTAAAGAATTCACGGGAATTAAGCGCGATGGTAGCTGCTACAGATCCAAAGACCGAAGTGACACTGATTATCTTACGTGACGGAAAAGAAAAAGAAATTAAGGTAAAATTGGAAGAGCGACCCGAAGATCAACAGGTCACTACTCAAGTACAACCGAAAGCCGTGGAAAAAATAGGACTGGAAGTCTCGGACATTACTACCGAATTGGTACAAAGGTATCAATTAAAGGTAAAGAAAGATGCGGTGGTTATAACCTCAGTTGAACCGAACAGTGTTGCCGCTCAATCTGGTCTCAGGGTGGGAGACGTGATTTTAAAGATCAACCGAAAAGATGTTAAGAATGTATCCGATTATAATAAATTAATTGGTGACGTAAAAGCGGGAGATACCGTGTTGTTCTATAT
>CAYMXZ010000319.1:0-3606 GCA_964394475.1 uncultured Caldithrix sp.
CCTACCGCCCCCGACATTCCCCTGGTACATACGGTTGGCATCCGCAAATTGCGACAATTTCAGGAACTGGGTCATCAGGTGGTGGTGATCATTGGAGATTATACCGGGATGGTAGGTGACCCCAGCGAAAAAAACAGCACCCGTCCGCAACTGACCCATGAAGATGTAATGAGAAATGCCCGAACCTATGAGAAGCAATTCTTTAAAATTCTGGACCCCGAAAAGACCGAAGTTCGTTACAACGGCGAATGGTTTAGTCGCATGAGTTTTGCCGAAATTATGAACCTGGCTTCCAAGTTTACAGTGGCACGAATGCTGGAGCGGGACGATTTTGCTAAACGATATGCCGCTCAACAACCGATCAGTATTCACGAATTTTTCTATCCCTTAATGCAGGGGTATGATTCGGTGATGATCCAGGCTGACGTGGAGATAGGCGCTACCGAACAAAAATTTAATCTGGTCATTGGTCGACAAATACAAAAAGAATTTGGGCAGGAGCCCCAGATTGTTCTCACTTTACCTGTGCTGGAAGGAATCGATGGTGTGCAACGCATGAGCAAATCGCTGGGGAATTATATCGGCATTGATGAACCACCGCAGGAAATGTATGGGAAGACCATGAGTATCCCCGACCGACTGATCTATCCCTATTTTGAACTGGTTACGGATGTCTCTTTGCACGAATTGAAAGCGATCAAGCGGAAATTGGAGGATCCAAACATCAATCCAATGGAGCTGAAAAGGCATTTAGCGCGTACTCTGGTGCGAATGTATCACAACGAATCCGCCGCCAGGGCGGCTGAGGATCACTTTAATCTTATCCATAAACAACATGAACTACCGGAGGATATACCAACTTTTTCCATCGGTCAACAACCCAGGCGATTGATTGATCTCCTGGTTAGTGCCGGTTTGGCCGCCAGCACCGGCGAAGCCCGCCGTTTGATCCGCCAGGGAGGGGTAAAACTAAACGGCGAGGTGGTCACCAATGAACTATTGGAAATCCCACCCACTTCCTCCCAGGTTGTAAAGGTAGGAAAACGAAAGTTTATTAAATTTATTCCCTGAAAGATTTCAGACCTCAATCCCATTCATTGATAATAACGGATGGATTTTTTAGTCCACCCGATGAGCTCTAACCCCAAAGTCTACATTATCTCTCACCCAGGAAAAAAATCGTTCCTGTTGTTCAAAGGGTTTTCCGGGGATCATAATCGTCGGATCTTTCCAGGACACCATCACTTCCGCATCCTGGGTCCAGATCTTCACCCGCTGTCGAGGAATTTTGGTTTGCCAGTTTTTCCCCACCACCGCACTGGTGTAGATAACGCGAATCGTCACATTTCGAGCTAATTGTTCCAGTGGTTTCACTACCAGACGGCGGTAATCACTCACCCCCTCGTTCTTCACATCAGGTACACCATCAGTAACCATGATGATGGAAATTGGACGAAGCACTAAATTCTTGTTCCGCACCGTCAAAGCCACCTGTTCAAAAAAGGCATTGTAATCGGTATAGGGATTCACCACTGACTTCGGAAAAATCTCTCGCAGTTTTGCCGCGATTTCTTCCACCGATTTATTTTGAAAAGTCTGAATGGGGTAGAAAGTTTTCGGTTCATTTGCCAATGCACCACCAATCGAACTAACAAATAAAACATTAGGTACTTCCAGACCCCCCAGACCATGGAGGTGGGCATAGAGATAATGGGCCAGAAAATTGATGGAATCATCAAAATATTTGGTTTTTATGAAAGAACCGCTGATGTCCAATCCCACAAACATGGAAAGCCGGGGAGTCCCGGACTGATCATCACCGTTCATCCAATCGCATCCGCATATGCCACCAATGAAGACAACGGCGATTAGCGAAATGAAATATTTTCGAAGTTTCATATTTTTCCTGCTGTTTTTATGATCGTTTTGATTTCTTTTCAGAAACAGCCAGACTTTCGATTAATACCGTCGATTTCTTAAGATCATTCATGGACTTGAATGGTAATTCAAACAAATGCTTTGAGGTAATTAATAAGGTGCAGAAATTGATGGCAGAAGCCACCACCTGCAATGGGGGTAAGAGAAAAGCTGCCAGAAGATTTTCAGATTTTTCTTCTATCCAATCCATATCCCTTTTAATTTTTTCCATAAATTCAGAGGAAACACTTAAAAGTTCACGAGAAGAGGATCCATTGCTGGTTTCGACTTTAAAGCCTTTTCCCTGGATAATCGCCAGTAAAGTGGGTGTGCCGTGTGAAGCAAACAAAAACCAGGAAAGACTGCGGACACCAAACCAGACAAAAGCGGCAATAGCCAGTGTCCAGAAAATTCCCAATTCAAAATTTTGGGAGTATTGAGCAAACCAGGGGACCAGCGAATCAACAAATTCACGATAAAGAAAAATTACTTCCACAAACAGAGTAACAATTTCAATCACTCCAATCCCAAGAATAGCTGAAATATTTTTACTTTTTGCGGCATCAAGAAAAGTGGAAAGAACGGCATAGCTTCCCATAATAATGAATAACAAAAAGATGTAGAGTGGAATTCGAACAAAAGAGGATGAGAGCTGTTCTCCAGTAATATTCGAAAATGTATCGACCACCAGTGGGGTAGTGACATAAGTGAAAATCATGGCTTCTATCAAACACCAGAAGATGGTGAGAATAAAAGCAATCCATGGCACCCCAGAACTGACCACATTTTTCCCCACATTCCCGATGAGTCGAAAAGGCATGAACAAAATTTCCTGAATTAATGACCAGATACCCAGCACCAGGATTTTTATCAATTCAAACAAAGCGACTACAAAATTAAACACAAATTTAAAGACGCCGCCCCAGAAAGCCACCACTGCTTTCCCCATATCCCACCAGGTGACAAACAGCGCAATAATAAAGTGCTGTCGGTTCTGCCTGAAAATAATAGTGATCAGACAAGCAATACTTACCCAGCAGCCCAGAATAATGGCCAAAACCGGCAGTAACAAAAACAACCGCTTGGCCAGCATCAACAATGGTGGATCCAGTTCCCCCCAGGCAAAATTCAAAAATGCCTCCTGGAAAAATAAAGGAAAAAACAATATCGAGAGAACAATTTTAATAAAACCACTGGAATCATTTAACATGGGGATTCTCTCCTTATAAATTTGTTGAACTACCTAAAATTATCTTATCTGCTGAAAAAACTTTTCCCTCATGAGCACTTGCCCACCTGAAAAGGTGAAATCAATTCACTCTCTATTTACGTCACCGTATGTTAAGATCCTCACCCTTGAATATATAATAGTCGAAATATTTCGCTTCAATCTTTAATTATTCCCGATTGAATAATTTGACAGTATTTCAATAATAATATTTTCAAAACCAGAAAAACAAAAATCAAATCATCTAAAGCTTATAGGAGGAGGAATAATAAAGGAATTCTTACCAGGAGCCAACCACAGGTCGATTTTATTTTTTAAGCGGCATAAAATATTTTTAATGGAATTCCAAAATATGTTGTCATTTATCCAGTAATAATATAATTTTACCTGTTGATTAGGCGGAAAAACGAATTTCAGACTCATATCAATGTGAAGAGGCAGGAATGGCAGTAGCTGGAAAT
>CAYMXZ010000320.1:0-3599 GCA_964394475.1 uncultured Caldithrix sp.
TGTTAATTATGTTTGGTCGTTACACGCCCGCGGCGCTTTAAGCCCTTTCCGTTAGGTGCATAATTAATTGCCAATTGAAGCGTTAGCAAAATGATTCTAAATAAGAAGGGAGATAGGGATATGAATAGTCTTAAAATATTCGCTCTCGCTATTTTGATAGTCTTCATCGCGTGCAATAAAGAGCAGAGTAGCGAGCCAACTTCAGAACTTTATGGAACGTATGAAAGCAATCGATTTATTGAGCCGGGCTCAGCAGATGGTGGAGTAGATATTCTGTCATCCGGAGGTTACTTAAGAATTGCTCTTGATGACAATTCTAAGTTTCAATCAGAATTATTCATCCCTCAAGGTGTAGCATCAAATTATCCCAAAGGACATACATCCTACGATGGCAGCTTTTCCATAAAGGATCATACTGTCATATTTGATTCAGCCAATTTCTTTTTAGACTCAATTAGATGGGAGCCGCAGAACAAAAAGTTGGAGACATTTGAAGTGCCACCACGAGGGCAGCCATTTAAGATAATTCTCTACAAATACATTAGGTAATTTATAGGCACCTAACATTGCGTGGAGTTGACGGCGGGGCTGCTCCCTCTTGGGTTGGCTCGGTGCCTTTTTCAAGTTTATTTTAATCAAGAGGTTAAGTTCTTCTTAGCCCGCCGCAACTCACGCACTCATTAGAATTTAATGAAGATTAAGGGGGTGATAACAATGGACATTTAAAAATTTACAATTATTATAATTTTACCAATCACAATTTAAATTAAAAGGGGATAATCATGAAAAGTTTAATCTATTTTTTCGTGGTTTTATTTCTAATATCACATCAGGCATTCGCTAACGATTCTGAACCTGCTCCTGGGAGGATAAGGGTTGAAGTACCGGATGGGTTCTTTGATTTCCCATTGGAAGTTTATGGGGCTATTATTTCAGTTGAAAATAGCGAAATTAAATTAGATACCGCGCTATACCTGGATTTTAAACATGACGATTATCGCAGTATCAAGGAAATCCGGAAAATTCCGATTGAACATTTGGCGGAAATGCAGAAAGGTCTTAAGGAAAAACTAAAATTAAGTCTACCGCAAGATTTTATTCAACTGATTAAAAAGTATAATGTTTATAAGATTGAGAGGACGGTGAAAACTTTTTCGCCATTGGACACTATTCCACATCCATTCGTAAGAAGGGATGGACAGACCATTTACGAAAGGAGAGCAAATTACAATAAGTATCTAATGATATATTTTGATGAGAAATTTGATCCGAAAGTAGTTGCAGAAGAGTTCCTAAAGTTGCCATATATTAAGTTTTCAATGCCCGAGTACCCTATTGAATATTATGCTGATCCGAATGATGAAGCCTATCAATATGGCTACCAAGATTATTTGGATTACTACATGATGAATTTTGAAATTGCCTGGAACTATATTAAAGGTGAAAATGCTCTTGTCCCCATAACCATTGCTTTCATTGATGGTGATTTTACAAATTGTAATACCCACCCAGATTTAGCTGGAAATTTAAATCCGAATGGACCCGGGGTTTATTCGGCAGGAGGGATCGTCGGTCACGGGATTTCTGTCACTAGTGTCGCTTGTGCGGTAACCAATAATAATTCTTTAATGGCAGGGGCTACCTGGAACTGTAAATTTATGCCCTTTGCTGCCTATTATCCATCACAGGTAATAGCTGCATTGAATGATATTCGTGACAAATTACACAATGCTAACTATAATGATAACTGCCTGGTAGTAAATATGAGTATAGGAACAACTCCGTCCCCAGAATTACAAGATATTTGCAATGAATTGTATACCGACTGGGTTCTTCTGGTCGCCGCAGTTGGAAAGGATGGTACATCTCAAGTAGTGTATCCTGCTAATTATAGTAGTGTTATCGGTGTTGGCGCATCCAATGGTGGTGATGATGCGTTGTTTCCTACTTCAAATTGGGGCAATGATGTTGAATTGGTGGCGACTGGCGATAATATTCAGGTATTAAGGCATAATAATTTTTATGTTTATGAACCGGAATACGGAACCTCGGTTGCCGCACCTTTTGTGAGTTCTCTATGTGCTTTAATATTATCAACCGAACAAGGTTTTTTGATGCATCCAGATCAGATTCGATCACGAATGAAATCAACTGCAGACTATATTTATGATTTTAATCATAACAAAGGTTTTTGGAGAATTAATGCTGGTAATGCCATTTTCAATGTAATAACCGGTATAGAAGACGAAATTGGAGTTAAGGGCCCTTCTTTGCTTTACCAGAACCAAAATTATGAATTTACAGGAGAATTTTATGATTATCCTCCTTATGGTAATTACATCATTGGACCCTGGAGTTGGAACCTGGAAGGCCGTCTTACCAACGGGAATGAGATATTATCATCCGGACAAACATATGGAAGTTTTTCAACGATTTGGGATTGTACGGTTCCTACAATCGATATTTATAGAAATTGGGTAAGGGATATAAATGGTCATATTTTGGCTTTCATACATGCCAGTGCTCAGGATAATGATAGTTATTGGCATTCGGATAATTATGCTGTAAGTATTGATGTTCAGCCTTTTGCGCCCCAAAATTTGATGGCTTCTCTACAACCTGGACCTGGGTATCAATATTTTTTCCCACGACTCAATTGGACTCCCAATAGTGAACCGGACATGAAAGATTACTTAATTTATAGAATGGTAGTAAATAATGGACAAGTGTTCGACCGTTGGCATCAAATAGCAACAACAACTTATTCCAGTTTTACCGATGAAAATATGCCGGTACTACCAGCAGGTACTTATGATCTTTACTATAAAATCAGGGCAAGAGATGACGCTAATCAACTCTCAGGTTACTCTAATCAAGCCGTAATCTATGGCGTTGAGATATTTCCCCAAAAAGGTATCTTTATAACTAATGTAAGTTTGGTTCCCAGAAAAATGGAATTATTGCCAAATTTTCCAAATCCATTTAATCTAGAAACTAAAATAAAATTTGGTTTACCAGAAGAAGAAAGAATAGAATTAAGCATCTATTCTATAACAGGTAAGAAAATTGTAACATTGTTAAACAAACAATTAGAAAGTGGATATCATACTATTGTTTGGGATAGTAAAGATGAAAATAGCAAAACAGTTGCCTCTGGTCTTTACATCTATGAACTTTTAGCTGGAGAAAAAAGATTGTCAGGTAAAATGTTTCTAATGAAATAAAAGCAGGCTGCCTATTTAATCTCTTGCCAGAGATACATAGCCTCGTTTCGGAGGGGCTGTGGTAATATTCAGCAGCCTGCTGTAAATAATATAATCAAAATATTGGAGAATTACCAAAGCTAAATAAAAGCAAATTTTAACACAAGCATTCAACAGAATAGGCATCCGCCGGCTGCTGATGCACGCGCCAGAGAAAAAGATAAATTGTGATTTATTACAGTCAAAAATTTAAAATAAAGGTTAGTACAGCAAATAAAATCATAAGCTCTAACATGGGCTCCAACGCGATCCGTCAGCTGACGGGCGCGTTAAGCCCAGTGCGTTATACCTTTTAATGAGGGAGAAGAAAATGAACAAATATTTATTTATATCAAT
>CAYMXZ010000321.1:0-3583 GCA_964394475.1 uncultured Caldithrix sp.
TGAGCAACTCCAAAAATTCCGCCCTTAAATCTAAAAAAGATAGGAGATAAAAAAAGCGCCGGTCGACTCTGGCGCTTTTTCTTTAATAATGTAATTTTTTATGCTCATCTCATATATATTGCAACCAACCGTGCCGGTCTTCTTTTTCTCCACTGATAATTCCAAAGAATTCATCCTGCAATTTTTTTGTTATCGGTCCGCGTTTTCCAATCCCCACTTCAATTTTATCAATACAACAGATGGGTGTTATCTCAGCCGCCGTGCCGGTGAAAAATACCTCATCGGCAATATACAAAATTTCGCGTGGAATCATTTCTTCTTTTACTTCCAGACCTAAATCATGACTTAGTTTGATCACGGAATCTCTTGTAATACCCGGTAGTACGGATGCCGATAGAGGCGGAGTAAATAATTTTCCATCCTTCACGATAAAAATATTTTCTCCGCTGCCTTCGGACACAAAACCGTAAGTATCCAGTGCAATTCCCTCCACATACCCATGTTGGAGAGCTTCCATTTTGATGAGTTGAGAATTCATGTAATTTGCACCCGCTTTCGCTAAGGCCGGAAGCGTGTTCGGAGAGAATCGATTCCAGGAGGCAATCTGTACTTCCACCCCCCTCTCTAAAGCGTCAGGTCCCAAATACTTTCCCCAATACCAGGTCACAATGTAGGTTTCAATAGGTGATTTAAGTGGATTAACCCCAAATTCACCCAGTCCCCGGAAAATCACCGGTCGTATATAGCATTCCTCGAATCCATTCACCTTTACCGATTCGATACAGGCTTGATAGATCTGGTCGTAATTAAAATGGGGAGGTATCATGCGATATATTTTCGCCGAATTAAACAGACGTCTTACATGCTCTGGCAGTCTGAATATGGCACTGCCGTGTTTGGTTTTGTAACAACGAATGCCTTCAAAGACCGCTGTTCCATAATGGACGACATGGGACATGACATGAATTTTCGCATCTTCCCAATTGATAAAAGTGCCATTGTGCCAGATTTTTTGAGCCAAACCTTGGTTGGGGGACATATTTTTTCCTCCGATTTTCAAAGGAAATTAAAAATGGAAATAGATTTATTTAAACTTCGGTAATTAATAAAGCAGATTTAATTCGTGAATGAAAAATGTAAATTGATCAATGAACAACTCTCACCCAGTCGAAGGGATCATCTTCTTTCTGAAGCTGGATGTTCACCAGTTTCTCATAAAATTGATGAGCCAGCTGGTAATTATTCCGATTGATGTTATGTACTTTACCTTTCCAACCGATGTCGCTTACTGAGGTAATAATAGCCGCGGTACCGGTCACGAAGCATTCTTTAGCACGGGAGATGACTTCATCCACACTCACATCGCGCTCTTCCACCTTCATTTTATAGATTTTTTTAGCCAGTTGGATCACCGAATCGCGGGTGATTCCAGGTAAGATGGTGCCCAGCGGAGGTGTGACTAAAGAGTTGTCATCCATGAGAGCAAAAAAGTTAGCAGCTCCTGCTTCTTCAATATACTGGTTTTTGATGGGATCCAGATAAATAACATCATTATATCCTTCCGCAATGGCTTCCTGCTTGGGACGCATGGTGACCGGGTAATTGCAAACTGCTTTGGCATCACCCGTGCCGTGAGGGCTGGCCCGGTTGATTTGTCGAGCTAGTAATTTAACAATACCTACTTTATCAAAATAGGGTCCTACCGGACTGGCGAAGATATAGAACAGGTATTCTTTTGCGGCCCGAACGCCTAATAACGGTTCTGTACCAATACAGACCGGTCGCAAATATAAGCTACAGCGCCCGTCGTCACTTTTAGGGATAAAATCGATATTGGCTTTTACAATGTCTATGACCGCTTTCATGAATTTATCAGCGGTGATCCCCGGGATGGCCAGTTTGTGAGCACTTTTTTCAAATAGCTTGGCATTTTCTTCTGGCCGAAAAAGCACGACTTTCCCTTTCACGGAATAGTAGGCCTTCATTCCCTCAAAAATTCCCTGTCCATAATTCAAAATATTGGCGGCTGGTGAGAGCGGTATCTCATGAAAATTAACCACAGCCCCCTCATCCCATCGACTGTCTCGATAGTAACTCTCATACATTTTCATTTCATGGGCATAGGGATACAATGAAAAGGTAAGCTGATTACAATCAATTGCACGCGGCATGAATTCCTCCCTAAATGATAAAATTCCTTACCAAAATTAGGTTATCTGAAACGAATTTAACGGCTGGGTTTGAAAAAATAAATAGCTTTTTAATTTTGTTCGGTATTAAAAGGAAAAGAACCGATTTAGCAGGAAGGATAATTGGGAATTTCCTTTGATTTCTGTTGCCACACTATTTCATCGAGGCGATAGTGAAAAGTGTGGAAGGCATTTTGCACCGCTTGCTGATATTCCTCGCTTTCAAAATATTCTTTTAAGTCACGATCCAGTGGAATTATCTGGTCACTTCCCTTCCACTGAAAAGGCTGTTCGTTTTCGTAAACGCAACCCAGATCAATTGCCCAGGATACTTTGGACAATGGATGGCCTGAAAGCAGATCCCGCACTATACTTAACCGTTTGCCTTCTTCGATAGGATCGAGGTAGCGAAAATGAGTGCTGTACATCTGGGCATTATGAAAATGTTCAGGCACATTCAATAAGCCGGCAGTTCGCAGGCGACCGCACATGATGACCAGTATTTCCATGATCATTTCACCTAAACCGAGACCGGGATATTTTTGCCCGGGTAGCATGGGTCGCTCGGGAGTAAAAGTGGCTTTGGGATTTTGCATGCATAACCATTCCACGGCTATCACCTCAAACGAGCGACCGTAAATAAGGCAGGGAAATGGTGGATACAGGGTAATGTGCCGCCTCTTAACCACTAACTCACCGATCAAATGATCCGGATCTTTTTTTTCATAGTGCACCGCGATGCGTTGCTTATAGGGGTCTTTGGTATTGATCGTAAGCTTGACATCTTGAAATCCTTTTTCTTTTAATATCTCAAAGAAACCATATCTTTCCAAAGCATACTGAATTCCGGATGGAGAGTAATATCCTAAAAAGTATGGTGTTCCTTGCTGATAATCGTCCCGCAGAAAAAGATTATCATATCCTAGAGCCACATCTTTTTCCTGTAATCGCCGAAGCTGATGGGTGGTGAGCCGACGAGAGATTCTTTGCAATCTTTTCGAGCGTTTGGACATATCAGTATTATCTGGCTTTCGTGATTACCCATTTAATGAAATTAAAATAAATTTTCCAGCTCTCCGGGCCGTATCCGCCGGCACCCAGGACTGCCAGAGGAATATCTCGCTTTTTTGCTTCATTGTATACAAAGATATCCCGCTGCAACATTCCAACTTCACTGATGTCAAAATCACCCAGCGTATCTTTAATGTAGGGATCACTTCCCGCTACATAGATAATGACATCTGGAGTAAATACCTCGAAGACAGGGGGAAGTTCTGCTCTTAGTATATCTAGATATCTTTCATCGGAGGTATGAGCTGGTAGTTCAATATCGATATTGTTTCTTTTTCCTGTTATGACATCCCAACTATTGGCATGGATAGAAAAAGTGAAGG